>NZ_ONTA01000134.1:0-5087 GCF_900320625.1 Megasphaera sp. DJF_B143 | reverse complement strand
ACCTATCATCTGGCACTCTTTGCCGGACTGGGTGTATAATACGAATGCGATTCACCATTCTCGTTTTTGAAATTAACTATTGATTTTATAATGGGAATAATGATATACTTAGGGCGCCGGAAGGCGTCCTAAGTGTCTATTATCATTTCAGAATTGAACGATACAGAAAGGTTGTGATCTTGTATGAGCATTGCAACGATTATTGTGGCACTTGTAGTATTGGCAGCTGCGTTTTACATCGGCCGTCATATCCGGGGGCTGTTCAAGGGAACGACCAGCTGTTGTGGCAGCAGTGGTTCCTGCAGTGGCAGTTGCCCGTCCTGCTGTTCCCATCCTGAAAAAACAAGTTGGGAAAAGAAATAAGAATTGCATTTTCAGGTATTCTGAGAACATTTTCTCAAAATAGAACCGTAAAAAATCAGGAGTTCGTTTATTATAAGCGGCTCCTGATTTTTTTGTCCTGCAGATGACAAGAGGCACAATATGGGGTATAATCTAGATTGTTGAATATTATTATTAGTACAAGGAGTGTCCGTATGAAAATCAGTGCTGAAGAAATAAAGAAAATCGCACTGCTTTCCCGTCTTAATATCGAAGACGATCAGATTGAAGAAGTCGGGAAACAGCTGAATGACATTTTGGCTTATATGGACCTGTTAAATCAGGTTGATATCACGGATGTAGCGCCTACGGCTCACGCTGTATCTATGCGCAATGTCATGCGCGACGATGTGCCCCAGCCGTCCTTATCCAATGAAAAAGCGCTTTCTAATGCGCCGGAACCGGAAAATGGCTATTTTAAAGTTCCCAAAGTCATTCAGGATTGAGGAGGGATATTGTGGAAGCATTAACCATACATGCACTGCATGATAAACTCGTAAATAAAGAAATATCTGCTGTGGAGCTGACAGAAAAGTTTATTGCCCGTAAAGACACGGTGGAACCGGATATCAAAGCCTTTTTATCTGACAACCGGAAAAATGCACTGGAAGCAGCCGCCGCAGTCGATAAGAAAATTGCTGCCGGGGAAGCTATTGCGGATATGGCCGGTGTACCGGGAGCTATTAAGGATGTCATCTGCGTTGCCGGACAAAATACGACCTGTGGCTCGAAAATTCTGGAACATTTTAAATCGCCCTATAATGCGACGGTCATTGAAAAACTGAATGCCCTCGATTATATCAGCCTTGGCAAGACCAATATGGATGAATTTGCCATGGGCAGTTCAACGGAAAATTCGGCTTATCAGATTACCCATAATCCCTGGAATCTGGATTATGTACCAGGCGGATCGTCCGGCGGTTCGGCCGCTGCCGTAGCAGCTGGGGAAGCCGTCTGGTCACTTGGTTCGGATACGGGCGGATCGATTCGTCAGCCTGCTGCCTACTGTGGCCTCGTTGGCCTCAAACCGACATATGGTCTCGTTTCCCGTTATGGTCTGGTTGCTTACGGCTCGTCTCTTGACCAGATTGGGCCATTTACCAATGACGTAGAAGACTGCGCCATCGTCCTCAATGCCATTGCAGGGCACGATGCGAAGGACTCGACGTCTATTCCACAGGAAAAGAAAGATTATAAAAAAGCACTGATCAATGATGTCAAAGGCATGAAAATCGGCGTTCCGGAAGAATTCTTTGTAGAAGGCCTGGATGACCAGTGCCGCAAAGCCCTGGAAGAAGCCATTGATACCTATAAGAAGCTCGGTGCTGAAATTGTGCCGGTCAAAATGCCGCATATGAAATATGGTCTGGCTGCCTACTATATCATCGCTCCGGCAGAAGCCAGTTCCAATCTGGCACGGTACGACGGTGTTGGATTCGGATTCCGGGCAGATGGCACGGATATTGTCGATATGTACCGCAAGACCCGTACCGAAGGGTTTGGACCGGAAGTAAAACGCCGCATTATGCTGGGAACGTATGTCCTCAGTTCCGGTTACTATGATGCGTATTATCTGCGGGCTATGAAAGTACGTACTCTGGTAAAACAGGATTTCGACAATGCCCTTCGCACCTGTGATGTCCTGCTTACGCCGACCGCGCCGGATACGGCATTTAAAATCGGTCAGAATGACAATAATCCCCTGGCCATGTATTTAGGCGATGTCTGCACGGTTACCTTGAATCTGGCCGGCCTTCCGGGTATCAGCATTCCCTGTGGCTTCAAGGACGGTCTTCCCATTGGCATGCAGCTCATTGGCAAGGCTCTTGATGAAGAAACACTGCTGCGCGTTGCCTATACATTTGAACAAAACCGCACGGACCTGAAGAAGCCGCTGCCCATGGGGGAGGTTGAACTCTGATGAAATATGAATCCGTTATCGGCCTGGAAGTCCATGTCGAACTGAAAACAAAAACAAAAATTTTCTGCGGCTGCTCCACTGAATTCGGTGCCCAGCCCAATACGCACGTATGCCCGGTCTGCCTGGGCCTTCCGGGAAGCATGCCTGTTCTCAATAAGGAAGTTCTCCATTATGCCGTAAAGGCCGGATTGGCACTTCACTGCGATATCCTGCCGTTCAGCAAATTCGACCGTAAGAATTATTACTATCCCGATTTGCCAAAGAATTTCCAGACATCCCAGTATGATCTGCCTATCTGCCTCAATGGCTATATCGATATCGAAGTCGGGGGCAAGACACGCCGCGTTCATCTGACCCGTATCCATATGGAAGAAGATGCAGGTAAACTGGTCCATAGCGGCGCTTCTATCGACACATCGGATACGACCTTCGTCGATTACAACCGTACCGGCGTGCCCCTGCTGGAAATCGTATCCGAACCGGATCTGCGCAGTGGGGAAGAAGCCCGGGCTTATCTGGAAAAACTCCGTTCTATCATGCAGTATCTCGGCGTATCTGACTGCCGTATGGAAGAAGGCAGCATGCGCTGTGATGCCAATATTTCCGTACGCCCCGTCGGCAGTGATAAACTGGGGACGAAGACGGAAATTAAAAATATCAATTCCTTCAGTGGTGTCCAGAAGGGGATTGAATACGAAGCGGTCCGTCAGGCCCAGATCCTCGATGAAGGCGGCACAATCCAGCAGGCGACCCGCGGCTGGGAAGAAGCCAAGGGTATTACGGTCCTGCAGCGTGTCAAAGAAGGCGATGCCGATTACCGTTATTTCCCGGAACCGGATCTGATTCCTATCGAAGTATCGAAGGAATATATTGAAAAAGTACGGGCTGAATTACCGGAAATGCCGGACGCACGGCGCCAGCGCTTCCAGGATGAACTGGGACTTCCCGAATACGATGCCAATCTCCTGACACTGGAAAAACAGACAGCCGACTATTTTGAAGATGTCGTCAAAGAAGGAATCGACGCCAAGACGGCTTCCAACTGGATGCTCGGCGAGTTTGCCAAAAAACTCAATGAAGAAGGCGTAACGGCCGATCAGGCTCCGGTCCGTCCGGCGG
The DNA here is from genome assembly GCF_900320625.1 of Megasphaera sp. DJF_B143. Taxonomy (NCBI): domain Bacteria; kingdom Bacillati; phylum Bacillota; class Negativicutes; order Veillonellales; family Veillonellaceae; genus Megasphaera; species Megasphaera sp. DJF_B143. The sequence goes on along the minus strand of NZ_ONTA01000134.1, from coordinate 1,666 downwards.
CGCTGGCAGGTCTCCTCAAACTCATTGCCAAAGGTACGATTTCCGGTAAGATTGCCAAGAAAGTCCTGCCGGAAATGTGGTCCAGCGGCAAGTCTGCCGACGATGTCGTCAAAGCACAGGGCTTGGTACAGATTACCGATACTGGTGCTATTGAAGAAATCGTCAAATCGGTCATTGCGGCCAATCCGCAGTCTGTCGCCGATTATAAAGCAGGTAAGAAGAAAGCTATCGGCTTCCTCGTCGGACAGGTCATGAAACAGACCAAGGGCCGGGCTAACCCGGGAGTTGTCAACCAGCTGCTCACGAAAAATCTGGAATAAGAAGCAGCGTTCATAGTACATACAATAAAGGACCATGCATGAAGTCTTCGGCTATCATGCATGGTCCTTTGTCTTATGTTTCGTCTGTTATGACGATTATCTCAGGGCTGTCCAGAATCACTTTTTTTTCGTTTTTTTCGGAAGAAATCTTTGAGGAGTGCGGCGCATTCATCGGCGCGGACGCCGGCTGTAATGGAAGCCCGGTGATTGAGAAGCGGACTGTCTGCCAGCTGGAACAGGGACCGTACGGCACCTGCCTTAGGGTCGGCGCAGCCGTAGACTACCCGGTCCAGACGGCTGTTGACGATGGCTCCGGCGCACATGGGACAGGGCTCACAGGTGACATAGAGCGTACAGCCCGATAAGCGCCACCGGCCGAGGGCGCGGCAGGCTTTTTCGATAGCCAGCAGTTCTGCATGGGCGGTGGCACAGGGCAGGCTTTCCCGCAGATTGTAGGCCCGGGCAATAGCTTTCTTCTGATAAATAATGACGGCGCCAATCGGGATTTCACCGACGGCATAGGCTGTTTTGGCTTCTTCCAGGGCTTTCCCCATATAAAATTCATCTTTTGTCATAATGATATCCTTGATTCTTTTTTGCATTCATGGTAGGTTACTATCAGATACACTGATTTTATTGTACAGGATGGTGGAATATAATGCAATCACTCTGGTGGCAGCTTTTCGATATTCTGGGGACCGTGGCCTTTGCCCTGTCGGGTGCACTGGTTGCCGTTTTGCGGCGCATGGACATATTTGGTATTTTCGTACTGGCCGCAGCGACTGCTGTCGGTGGCGGAATCGTACGTGACCTCATACTGGGACGCATTCCCCCGGCTTTTTTCCAGAATAGTATGTATTTCTGGCTGATCATTGCGACTATGGGAGTAACTATCTTTTTCCTGCGCTATATGGATACGCACCGCCGTCACCGCCTCATGCATGCATCTATCAACCTGTACCTTTTCTGTGATGCCATTGGACTCGGTTCGTTTACTGTCACGGGGACATTGCTGGGCTGTTATATGTTTCCCCATTATTGGGTTTTGTGCATTTCTCTGGGGCTGATTACGGCTGTCGGTGGTGGTATCATCCGTGATGTCCTGGCAGGCCGCATCCCGGCAACGCTGATTCAGGATGTCTATGCTACGGCTTCGTTTATCGGTGCCGTCGTCCTCTATGTCCTGTATATCCCCCTGGGCCAGGCAGCTGATGTGGCATCCATTATTTGTTTTGCTGTGACCGTTGGCGTCCGCCTCCTGGCCATCCGCTATCACTGGAATCTGCCAAGAGTCAAGCGGCGCAAGAGAGGACAGCGTTTTTGAAAGCATTTGCATGGCAGATGGT
>NZ_ONTA01000153.1:0-2711 GCF_900320625.1 Megasphaera sp. DJF_B143 | reverse complement strand
CCATAGAAAACCGAACCACACAGCAGATACACTGAGGAATGAGCCGTACAGATCATGAAAATACCAACACTGTACAGGAGTACGCCGGGAAACATGACGGAAAACGGGCCGTGACGGTCATAGACTTTGCCGCCAACTATCCGGGAGAGAAACACGAATAACGTGCCAGACACAAAGAACAGGCCGGCATAGGCGATGTGCGCTTCTTCCGCCATGAGCGGCAGGTACGTATTGACCGACGCATAGACGAAGCCAAAGAGGAAGGAAATAACGCCCGGCACGGCCGTCCCTTCTTCAAAGAAATGATGCAGAAGGGAAATCCGTTCCTTCTTCACCTGCCCTGCCGGCCGTTCCGGAACCCGTGCCAGCAGGAACAGGGTCATGGACACGATACAGGCCGCCGAAGCCAGGGCAAACAATATCTGCGGCGGAAATGCCGAGAAGACCGCCACCCCGACAGCCGGTGCCGAGCCCATGGAAATCGTGTTGCCCAGACCGAAATACCCGACGCCTTCCCCGCGGTGCTCCGGCGGTATGACCTCGACGGCCAGGGCCGCCGCGAACGTCGTAGACAGCCCAAAGCCAAATCCATGGAGGATACGGGCCGTCAGAAGTCCGCCGAATGTCGGGAACAGCCCGTATCCCGCCGTGGCGACGAGGGACGTCAAAAGTCCCAGGAAGAGACAGCGTTTCTTCCCCAGTCTGCCTACGAGGGCGTCCGTAAACAGCCGCACAACGATGGCCGACAGGGCGAAGATACCGGCAATGATGCCGATTTCGCCGCCGCTGGACCCGATGGAAGCGGCGTACATGGCAATGGTCGGGACGAGCATATGAAAATTGACAAACAACAAGCCGTTCCCTACTGTAATAAGAATAAAATTCCCGTTCCAAATGCGATTCTGCTGATTCACTATATTCACCTGACAGCATAAAATATTTCACTACGTTTTAAATAATTTATAAAGGGAAAGGAGCTGCCGCAGTGAGGACAGCTCCTTTTTAGGCCTTATTATTGCGAAATGCCTTTTTGTTTGCGCACATAGGCAGCTGCGCTGATACCGGCCTGGGCTCCTTCGTACACGGCCTTGGCAATCTGCAGCAGACCACCTGTGGCATCGCCGGCGGCGAACAGGCCTGGAACGGCCGTCGCCATGTGTTCATCGACGAGGATATGTGAGCCCGAAAGGGGCGCCCCGATTTTACGGGCCAGGTCCGCACTTCCTGCCACACCACTGGCGACAAATACACCGGCCGCTTCAATCTGGCTGCCATCCGCCAGACGGACTGCCGATACGCGGTCCGCACCTTCTACGGCCTCTACGGGCTGGGTGCATACAGCCAGCCCTTCCGGTACACCGGCAGGCGCATCACTGCCATTAGTGCAAAGTGTGACTGAAGAGGCAACAGGCAGCAGCACCTGCGCTTCGTGCAGGGCGTATTCTCCGCCGCCGAGGACGACGACGGGCTTTTTCCGGTAGAAAAAGGCATCGCAGATAGCACAGTAGCTGACACCCTTTCCTTCCAGCTCACGGAGCCCCGGGATGGGAAGACTCTGACGGGCCGCACCAGTCGCCAGGATAATGCTGTGCGTTTCGATTTTCTCCGTCGTCGTTTCCACGACAAAATGAGTCAGCGTATCATCCATGCCGATCCAGACGACTTCTGCTTCCTTGAAAAGGACGCCGAGGCGCCGTGCCCCGGCTATCCCCCGGCTGGCCAGCTCAGCTCCGCTGACCGGTTCGGGAAATCCGTAATAATTTTCAATGAGCTCCGCCTTTTCCAGGGCACCCGTGCCTTTGGACAGCACCTCTACGGACAGCCCTGCCCGCCGGGCATAGAGCGAAGCCGAAACGCCGGCCGGGCCGGAGCCAATAATGATGACATCAGTCATAAGTACCTCCTATTTGTACAATGCCAGCAACTTTTTGAATGCCGGCAGGCTGCGGCGGATCATATCGGCATCGACGCAGTAGGAAATGCGGGCATATCCCGGGCAGGCAAACTCATCAGCTGCCACCAGGAGGATATTAAATTTCTTGGCATTTTCCATGAACTGCAGCGAATTTCCATCAGGCGCTTTTACGAACAAATAAAACGCTCCCGACGGATAAACACAGTCGTAGCCCATCTTCGTCAGATTATCATAGATAAGATGACGGTTCTTGTCGTACTCGCTGATGTCCGCCGTCGCCCCGCGTACGGCCGCAATGACCCGCTGGTACGTACTGGGCGCGCAGACATAGCCATACATGCGGGCCGTCCCCAGGATGGCCGTCATGAGATATGCATGATCGTCCACCGTCGGCGGCACGAGGATATAGCCGATCCGTTCACCGGGCAGGCTCAGGGACTTGCTGTACGAATAGGTCACGATCGTATTGTCATAATAATGCGGCAGATAGAGAATGGGGAGATTGTCGTAGACGATTTCCCGGTACGGTTCATCGGAAATAAGGAAAATAGGATGACCGATTTCTGCCGACTTCTCCTTCAAAAGGGCCGCCAGCCTGCGGATCGTATCTTCCGAATAGACTGTCCCCGACGGATTATTAGGCGAATTGACGATAATCGCCCGCGTATGGGGCGTAATAGCCTTTGCCACCCCTTCGATGGACAACTGGAAATGCTCCGTATCGGGCGGAACGACGACGCATTTGGATCCGATGGGTTCGATGAAGATGCGGTATTCCGGATAGAACGGCGCAATG
>NZ_ONTA01000151.1:0-3415 GCF_900320625.1 Megasphaera sp. DJF_B143 | reverse complement strand
TTTTTTAATAGCTAATTCGTTAGACAAAACAGCCACCTCCACTAAGATTCATACCTTCTATGGTGAGCCCGTTTAATACGGGGTCGATAGTCACCTGCATCACAAATGCTACATCCTGCGTTCTCTATTTCACAATCTTATAATACATAAATAAAGAACATCGAAACCAGATCCGGATTCACCCCGCTTTCCTATCAATACTAAAAACGCCGGATTGTTTTGTGTTGCATCGTGTTATCTACAACGTCTGTCCCTGGGATTCTTCTTTAGTAACACTAGTATCCCATTTTTAAATAAAAACTTTCGTCTGCATCTCATCTCTGCATACATGTCATTATTCATATATAAGAATCATAACGTATATACGAATTGATTACATGTATATTATACGTTTTTCTCCCTATAGCGTCAATACTTAGAATTTATATTTTTTCAATCTTTATAAATAAGCAATGCCCCGTACCCATCCATGCATTTTTTGTATCGACTTTTTATCAACATGGATTATATCACTTGACAAAACAAATCCCTGAACTTTACTTATGAAGTAAAGTTCAGGGATTTGATATTTTCTTTATACTATTTTTTTTGTATATTTTTGCACTATATGCAAACATACTCTGCCTGTTACATTGCCGGTAATTTACAACGGATGGCCGCAATAACTTTCTGCACCAATTCTCCTTCATCTACATCCCAATGCTCCACTGACAATCCGCTGACAACGACAGGATTCCTATATTCTTTCTCTTTCAGACAGCCTGCCGGGCAGGCGTTCAAAAGGAGGGTAACATCCCAATGCGGCAGCGTACGGCTGATAATGCGGAATTCCAAGTCCGGGGCCGCCGCTATCAGCCTTTTAAGCAGTGTTGGCGTTTCGATGAAAGGATTGCAATTACCACAGAACTTAACACCGACAATCATACGCGCCTCAGTCTTCTACTTTAACGCCGGCAATCTTGAGAGCTGCTTTCTTTTTCGCTTCCAGATTGGCCAGTTTGGAGTACATAACTTCCTGGGCCTGCGGGCTGCCAGCGCCATGCATGCTTTCTACCAGTGCCGTGCCACCTGTCATCACTTCGATCAGACGGGCTACCCGCATGCGGTCTGCCGTCGATACGCCGTCGACGCCTTTGAAGTATTTTTCTACGTATTTACCTATTTCCGGGCTTTCCAGGTCTGCCTGGCTCGGAAGTGTGGCAATGAACCCGCCGGCAATATCCTGGGCCAGCCGGTCGATTTCATAGATATACCGCGTGACGTTGTGCTTGCTTACGTTTGCCAGCAGCATGTTGACGAAATACTGGCCGCTCGGCAGCTGTACCCCTTCGGCTGAGCATGCGATGGAGCACGCATACAGCGTTTCTGTCAGGTGGATCATTTCGTTAATCTTCGATTTGATGTGGCTGGCTTTGGCATAGCCGTTCATATCGGCCATAGCTGCCGCTGCACCGATGACGATATCCGATACGCCGCCCTTACAGCCGCCGTAGTTCTGGCGGTGGTAGCTGGCAAACCGCGTTACCAGCATGCCGGCAAAATCCGTTTCCCCGCACATGAAGACCCGTTCCCACGGTACGAAGACGTCATTCAGGACCGTCAGGCATTCGCCGCCGACGATACCGTACTTGGCATTGCCCTGATCGATATCTCCTTCCAGTTTACGGCCATCATTGCTCTGGCGGCCGAAGATGTGCAGTACCCCCGGTGCATCGACTGGCAGCGCACAGCAGACAGCGTAATCTTTGTCTTCCGGTTTCAGGCTCATGGTCGGCATAATCAGCATTTCATGGCTGTTGACCATCCCCGTCATATGGGCCTTGGCGCCGCGGATGACGATACCCTTGTCATTCTTTTCCACGACGTGGACGAACAAATCAGGGTCACTCTGCTGGCTCGGCCGTTTGCTGCGGTCGCCTTTCGGATCGGTCATGGCACCGGATACCATGAAGTCCGTATCCTGGATGTATTCGAGGAACTTCTTGAACCGTTCATGATAATGGGTTCCATATTTCTGGTCCATTTCAAAGGTCGTGCCATAGGTGGCATTCATGGCATCAAAGCCGACGCAGCGCTGATAGCAGGTCCCCGTTTTGAGGGAGAGCATGCGCAGCATTTTGACTTTTTTGACCAGATCTTCCACACTCTGGTGAATATGGGTGAAGCGGTTGATTTTTTTGCCCGTCAGATGGGATGTCGCCGTCATCAGGTTTTCATATGCCGGGTCAAAGGCCAGGTCATACGTTACGGAAGCGGAATTAACATGGCCACGGATGAAGGGATGGTCCGGCAATTCTTTGGCCGGAATCTGTTTGCCCTGAAGATATACGACGATATTACGTTTCCGCAAGCTTTCTTTATATTCCTTACCTGTCATCATAGGTGAATCGACTCCTTTAATGTGCTAAATTTCACAAAGGCAGGGACAAAGAAAAGCACACGCCAGTGCCTTTCTTTGCCTTACCGTTTCTATAATCAGCCTTTGGCAAATCCGTCAGCTGCTTCTTTAAAGCGTTCGTAGAGCTGTCCAATATCAGAAGAGAAGGAAACGTACTGAACGCCACGGTTTTTCCATTCTACAGCCGTTGCCACATCATCGCAGAAGAAACCGACAGCTACGCCGACTTCTTTAGCCTGACGCATGATTTCTTCCATCTGGGCAATGACTTTCGGATGATTGACCTGTCCCGGGATTCCCAGGGAAGCAGATAAATCATAGGGTCCGACAAACAATACATCAAAGCCTTTGACTTTCAGGATATCTGGCAGAGCCTGTACACCGTCCTGACCTTCAACCTGGAGAATGACAGCCGTTTCGTCATTTGCCTTGCCAAAGAAATCAGCTTTATCAATAGAGCCATATTTGCCAGCACGAACATACCGGTTGCATCCACGGCTTCCTTCTGGCGCAAATTTAGCGGCGCTGACAGCGATTTCAGCAGCTTCTTTGGATCCAATATTCGGAATCTGTACACCATCGGCACCGAGGTCCAGGGCCTTATCAATGAGTTCCGGGTTTCCTTCATAGACGCGGACAATGGATGGAATGCCAGCAAGTTTGCAGGCGCGGATCATATCCAGCGTTCCTTCTACCGGGATTTCACCGTGTTCATTATCGATGATGCAGAAGTCAAAACCAGCCATACCGGCTACTTCTACGACAGCAGGGTAATTCATGTTGATAAAAGGCCCAAAGAGCTTTTCACCATTCTTTAAACGTTCTTTGAATTTGCTCATGCGACAAAACTCCTCTTGGAATATAAAATATTATAACATAGCGTACAGGCGTAACGTCTGTACCGCTGCGCCTGTATGCCATAATGATTAAACGTAGTTGCAGACACGGGCAATAGCCATTTCCGTATAGCCCAGAGATTCTGCTTTAGACTGCTTGCCGTTGACGACTTCCATGGTC
>NZ_ONTA01000189.1:0-2362 GCF_900320625.1 Megasphaera sp. DJF_B143 | reverse complement strand
GCCGCGTAACGTATCTTTCCTAATGCTGCAAACGGCCCTTCCGGCCGTCCTTCCACCCATGAGAGGTCCCGGGCCATCACTTCTGTACGGAATAAATCTGCTTCCGAACCGACGATGACCTGATTGCGTTTCACATCGAGTGCGACAACATAATACGGACCTCCGGGGCCACCGAGATGCAGGCCGCGGCGCTGGCCGATGGTATAACAGGGGATTCCCTGATGACGGCCGACCACATGACCGCGGATATCGACAAAATTTCCGGGTTTAAAACATTTTGGGACCCGTTTTTTTAAGAAACCTTTATAATCATTATCAGGGATAAAACATATATCCTGACTTTCCGGTTTATTAAAAACAGGCAAGCCAAATTTTTTAGCCAGTTCCCTCGTCTGTACCTTTTCCAGTTCCGCCATGGGAAATAGAATATGGGGCAGCAACTCCTGTGTCAGCTGATACAGGACATATGACTGGTCTTTCCGCCGGTCCGTCCCCCGCAGCAGTTCATAGACGCCGCGTTGTTCATTATGCCTGATACGGGCATAATGGCCCGTCGCCAGATACTGGGCGCCAAATTGCTGAGCCTGCTGCCATAACAGGCCAAATTTAATGAATTTATTACAGGCAATGCAGGGATTGGGAGTCTGCCCTTTTACATAGGACTGGACAAAATAATCAATGACATCGTCGCGGAATAACTTCCTGTAATCCAAGGTATAATGGGGAATGCCAATGACAGAAGCCACTGCTTTGGCATCATCAACGGCAGATAAAGAACAGCAGGAATGGACATTTTCGACTGCCGGACAGGACGGATCCTCTTCCCATAAACGCAGCGTAATGCCAATGACATCATAGCCCTGTTCCTTTAAGAGCGCTGCCGTTACAGAACTATCTACTCCACCGCTCATAGCAACGGCGACACATTTCGTCATAATCTTTCTCCTTTTCTAAGAGATCTGGTAATATCCTGAATCGCTTGTATCACCGTATAAATCTCTTCTGTTGTATTTTCCGGACCAAAGGACATGCGGATACTGCTGCGGAGCCATTTCTCACCGACGCCCATAGCCATCAGTACATGGGAAGGTTCAACTGCCCCGGCTTCACATGCTGATCCTGCTGACACAGCAATGCCCTGCCGGTCCAGGGCAATCAGAAGAACCGGGCTTTCCATGCCGTCTACACTAAAATCTATAATATTGGGCAAAGACTGGGACAAACTGCCATTCAGGTGCAACAAGTCATTGCCTTCGATAAGGCCGTGGTAAACCAGATTTTTCACTATACGGACTTTTTGAATCCGTTCCGGCCGTTCCTTTTCCAGAAGATCCGCCGCCATGCCAAATCCGACGATTCCGGCTACATTTTCCGTTCCTGCACGCAGACGATGTTCCTGTGGTCCTCCATAAGCCTCAGAAGCCAGCTGCAGCCCTTTGCGGATATATAGAGCTCCTATGCCTTTAGGACCGTATATTTTGTGGCTGCAGACGGTTAGCAGATCTATGCCATCTTCTATAGGATGTACGGGAAGGTAACCAAAGGCCTGGACGGCATCGACATGAAATACGATTCCGCATTCTCTGGCTATAGCTCCCAGTTCCTGTACAGGCTGAATCGTGCCAGTCTCATTATTGGCATACATGATGGAAATGAGGACCGTATCGGGACGGATTGCCTGCCGTAACGCTTCAGGAGAGACACGGCCGTCGCAATCCACTGGAAGTATCGTCAGTGCATATCCTTCATGTTCCAGCGCCCTGAACGTATTCAAAACGGCCTGGTGCTCCACAGCTGACGTAATCAGGTGCCCGCCCTGGGGATAATTGGCCCGCAGATAGCCCCGTATGGCCAGATTATCCGCTTCCGTACCGCCACTAGTAAATACAACATCACCGGAGGCCACTCCCAGACAATGGGCAAGCTGCTGCCGCGCCTGTTGTACAGCCGCACGGGCCTGCTGCCCAAAATAATGCAGACTGGACGGATTCCCATATTGGTTTGTCAGATACGGCATCATGGCCTCCAGCACCCTCCGATCCAGAGGGGTAGCCGCTGCATGATCCAGATAAATACGTTCCATCATTGCGTCAACTCCATTTTAAGCCTATTTTATATAATACCATATATAGATACGTGTTGCCAGTAAAAATATAGCAAGAACCTGCGTTTCCGGTCTTGAAATAATTTTTAATTCGTGATATTATATGAAAGTACGTTATATGACATGCGCCTATAGCTCAGGGGATAGAGCACCGGTCTCCGGAACCGGGTGCGAAGGTTCGAATCCTTCTAGGCGCACCACTAACAAGTAAGCGGTTTCTCAATGATGAGGAACCGCTTACTTGTTACTTTGCCGCTT
>NZ_ONTA01000150.1:0-4575 GCF_900320625.1 Megasphaera sp. DJF_B143 | reverse complement strand
TCTGTCGTAATCGTTTTCATACCATAGCGCCTCACTTATCAGTCAACTGTATCGGAAAGCATAGCTCTCCTATAGGTCATTGTACCACACCCGGGGCACTGTGGCGATACAGGTGCAGCAGTCTGTCCATAGCATTTAATTATAAACCATGCATATTTTCTAAACAGGCAATTTCTGCTATACTTATTTCGTAACAAATACAAATTTTAACACTCAAAAGAGGCATTACGTCATGGAAAAACGATTTGACATTAATAAAGACGGCTATAGTATCCGCTGCCGGCTGATTTTCAGTGACCATGAGAAAACGGCCCGCACCTTTTCTCATATCGTCCTGGTCACCCATGGATTCGGAAGCAGTAAAGACACGGCCGGTACACAGCATTTTGGCGAACATCTTGCATCGAAATACAGTGACTATGCGGCCCTCGCCTTTGACTGGCCCTGCCATGGAGAGGACGCCCGGAAAAAACTGACCATCGAAGAATGCATGACCTATCTCGATCTGGTCATACAGTACGCCCGTGAAGAACTTCAGGCGGAAACGCTTTACATCTACTCCACCAGTTTCGGTGGCTACGTCACGCTCCGCTACCTGATTGAACGGGGAAATCCTTTTAAAAAAATAGCCCTGCGCTGCCCGGCCGTCAATATGTATCAGACTATGTGCGATTTTATTCCCGAAGCAGATAAGACTAAACTCCACAAAGGAAAGGAAATCCAGATCGGGTTTGAGCGGAAGATGAAAATCGACCAGCACTTCCTCGATTCGCTCCGGGATTTCGATATTATGAAGCAGGAGTATTTCGACTATGCCGACGACATGATCGTCATCCACGGGACAAAGGACGAAATGGTCCCTATAAAAGCATCCCAGCGGTTCGCCGAAAACAACGTAATCGAATTCATCCCCGTGGAAGGCGCCAACCACCCCTTCCAGAACCCGAATCACATGGCCCTGGCTATTCACAAGATCATCGAATTTTTCAGCTGATACAGACGGATATACAAAAAAGACTGCCCCTGTATGATTCTGCGCCAGATTCAGTAATCTGACGCAACGGATCATCACAATAGGCAGTCTCTTTATATTTATGAAGCATATATTTAGATAAAATAATGGGAGGCAATGAACCAGCCCAGCCCCAGTATGATAAAGGAGCACAAAAAGGCTCCCGCCATGGGACGGACCCCTTCTTTGGCAATGACGCTGAAATTGACATTCAGGCCTAATGCCGCCATAGCCATTCCCAGAATGACATAGGCCGCCTGTACAAAATACGGGACCAGTATTTCAACAGCCGGCACATACGAACCGATGGCACTGGCCAGTATGAACCCTCCCATGAACCAGGGAATGGGGATTTTCATGTCCTGCTTGCTATCGTCGTTCCGCCGGTTGCGCCAGGCTTCGAGAATCCCCACGATAATGGCGACCGGGGCCAGCAACAGGACACGGGAAAGCTTGGCGATGATGGCACTATCCGTTCCTACCGGCCCTGCACTGCCGCCGGCAGCCACGGCATGGGCGATTTCATGAAGGCTGAGGCCGGCCATGACACCGAACTGGCTGTCCGTAAATCCCAGCAGCGGCTGCAGTCCGACTTCGATCAGGGTAAATACCGTTCCCAGTACGGCCACGACAGCTACGGCCAGGACAGACTGGCTGGCTTTGGCTTTTACCGTCCCCGATATACCCATGACGGCCGCAGCCCCGCAGATGCTGCATCCACAGGCCGTAAGAAGTGCCAGCGTATGATCAACCCGGAATAACCGTGCCATGCCATAATTGATGAGGATCATCACCGCAACGACGACGACAGCCGCTTCCAGACTGTGCAGCCCCGACGTCATCAGGATGACCAGATTCAGTTTGAATCCCAGCAGGATAATGCCGGCCCGTAAAAATTTATTGGCAATGAATCCCGTGCTTTCCCGGGCCGTCAGGGTCAGCGTACGGAAGAGCTGAAACGCCATACCCAGAAGCAGAGCCAGCACAAGATGGCCAATCAGGGAAAACCCCGGCAGCTTTGCCAGCTGCCAGCCTGCCAGGGAACAAGCCAGTGTCAGGATGACCCCGACAGAGGCGCGATGCCATTCCACAAATTTCATGTTACTCATTTTTGTCCACTCCTCTATTTCTCGTTGCGATGGAATAAGTATACCGCGCCTCTTTTCATATGGAAAATACCGATATATAATATATACCATAAGTAAATACTTATACTAACAGAGGTAATCTCATGACTATCCGCCACTTACAAATATTTATCGCCGTCTGCGAAACCATGAATATGACCCACGCTGCCCGGCAGCTGCACATCAGCCAGCCATCCATTACCCAGGCCATCCATGAACTGGAAGATCACTATGGGCTGTTGCTGTTCCATCGTCTGGGCCGGCGTATCTTCGTGACTGCTGCCGGCCAGCACCTCTTGCAATATGCCTACCAGATTACATCCCTCATCGAAAAAGCAGAAACGGGGATGAAATCCCTGCAAAATCAGATTCCCATACGTCTGGGTGCCAGCATTACCATAGGGGAAGTCCTGTTGGTCGAATTACTGCAGCACGAACACGTACGGCTGCCCGGGCAGGAAATCCTCTCAGAAATCCACAACACCAAAGAACTGGAACAACGGCTTATGGAAGATAAACTGGATCTGGCTCTCATCGAAGGCCGCCTGACATCTCCTTACCTCACGGCCCTTCCATTCCTGACAGACGAACTGACGGCCATTGCCGCTCCTCAAAATCCCTGGAGCCGGAAGGAAATCCGCCAGTGCCACGATCTGGACCATATCCCCGTATTTCTGAGAGAGTCTGGCAGCGGCACGCGGGAATTGTTTGCCCGCATCATGGACGATCACGCCATTCCCTATCATGTCTGCGGCGTCTACAATAATTCCGAAGCCATCAAAAAAGCCGTCATAGCCAATCTGGGGACAGCCTTTCTCTCGCGCCGCCTGGTACAACGGGAAATCGAAGAGGGACTTCTATGTGAACTTCCCCTGCCGGGCCTTTCATTTCAGCGTATCTTCCAAATCGTCTACCATAAAGATAAATTTCTCACGCCATCCATGACCCACATCATCCGGGAATGCCTCACCATCCAAAACTGGCTGCCGGGGACCCACCCCGGCGAGGGTATCTGAGATAGTTAAGAAACGGAGGTTTGTTCTATGAATCGTGTACAAGCAGGATTATTTGATTTTCTGGAAAAGGCCGTATCCCCCTTCCACTCGGTTAAAGCAGGTATTTCCCTGCTGGAAGAAAAAGGATTTACGCCTCTTTCCTTATCTCATACGTGGTCACTGACGCCGGGAAAGGCATACTATACCCGCGTATTCGGTTCGACGCTCCTGGCATTCCGCATCGGCAGGAAGCCGCGTAGTCACCTGCACATCGCCACGGCCCATACGGATTTCCCCTGTCTGCGCATCAAGCCCCATGCGGCGATTCAGACACAGCAGTACGGGAAACTCAATGTCGAAGTATATGGCGGCATGATCCGAAACACCTGGCTGGACCGCCCGCTGTCTCTGGCCGGTAAAATCGTGCTCCGCAGTGACGACGCCTATCATCCGGATGTGCGCTATGTCGATGCCCGCCGCCCTCTCCTTACGATTCCTCACCTGGCAATCCATATGAATCCCACGGTAAATGAAGGGGAAAAACTGAATCCCCAGAAAGACATGCTCCCCTTGTTCACCCTGACTGACCGGGATTCTTCCGGCGATGACCGGTCCGTTTTCCTGCAATTTCTGGCAGACGAATTTTCCCTGCAGGCAGCCGATATCCTGTCGTACGAATTGACGGTGTATCCGACAGAACCGCCTTGTCTCTTGGGGCGGAATAATGAATTCATTTCCGCCTCCCGCCTGGATAACCAGACATCGGTATATGCCTGCCTCATGGGCCTGATCCATGGCACCAGTACGGATGGAATCAATCTCATCGCCCTCTTTGACAATGAGGAAGTCGGCAGCCGCAGCAAGCAGGGGGCCGCATCACTCGTCTGCCCTCAGATCCTGCAGCGGATATACACCGGACTCGGATATACGGAATCGGAATTATGGGCCGATATGAGCGGCGGATACGTCTTCTCCCTCGATGCCGCCCACGCGTACCACCCCAACTATCCCGATAAAACCGATCCCACCAACCTCCCCGTCCTCAACGGCGGTCCGGTCCTGAAAATAGCCTGCAGCCAGACCTATGCCGGCGATGCCGAGGCGATTGCCATCGCCCGCAGCCTCTGCGAAAGCCAAGATATCCCCTGTCAGTTTTTCCTGAACCGCTCGGACATGCGCGGCGGCTCTACCCTGGGATCTCTCCTGTCGGCCAACATGCCCATGCGCACCATGGACATCGGACTGCCACTTTTGGCCATGCACTCTGCCCGGGAAACCATGGGAGCAGCAGACCAGGAAGCCCTGCAAAAACTGATGACCCTGTTCTTCAGCCGGTAACCGGGAAAAGCAAACGAGGCTTACCGCATGATAGCAACTGTTTCATGCGATAAGCCTTGTCTGTTTAGTATGGGGACGGTATATTTCGATGAAAACTTATTTT
>NZ_ONTA01000208.1:0-5176 GCF_900320625.1 Megasphaera sp. DJF_B143 | reverse complement strand
TGTCCTTGCCGAATATATCCGCAGCGGAGAACTGGCCCGGCAGGTGCGGCGCCTGCGCAAAGACTATCAGGAAAAAGGGGAGATCATGGAGCGTTTCCTCGTGAAAGCCTTTGGGGACCGCATCCGCGTCAGCCGTATCGTATCGGGCGTCTATTGTCACATTACCCTGAAAAGCCCCGATACGGAAGACATATTATTGAAAAAGGCAGCGAAAAAAGGCTGCCGCGTCTTATCGGTGCAATCCTTTTATGAAAACCGGAATCTGGAGACGGAAAAAGAATTTCTTCTGAGCTTTTCCAAAATTCCCGGCTGTCAGCTGAAAGACGCTGTGGAGGCACTAAAAACAGCCTGGTCAGAGAAAGAGGGAGACTAATGGCCAAAAGTTTACGTTTTATACATTGCGGGGACCTGCATCTGGGCAGTCCCTTTCATGATATCGCCATGGTCGATGAACGCTGGCAGCGTATCGTCGGCAAGGCGCCGGTCCGGGCGTTTCAGAAAATCGTCCAGACGGCGATTGATAAAGAAGTCGATGCCGTCCTTATTGCCGGCGACGTCTATACCAGCAGCAGCCACAACCTGACGGCGCAGCTCGATTATGTACGCCTCCTGCACAAGCTGGCCCAGCACCATATACAGGTCTTTGCCGTACTGGGCAATCACGACCCGCTGGATGCCTGGAAGGCACGGATTCCCTTTCCGCCCAACGTACATGTTTTTGGCACGGAAAAGGTCGAACGGATCCCCCTCATCGTAGACGGGGAAGAAATAGCCGCTGTCTACGGGCAGAGCTACGCCAAGAGCGAGCAGCGGGACAATCTGGCCTGGAATTTCCGCCGGACTGCGGCTGACCGTTATGCCATCGGCCTGCTGCACACCCAGGTCGGCAGTGCCCAGTCGCCGTATGCCCCGTGCAGCATGACGGACCTGCAGGAAAGCGGCATGGATTACTGGGCTCTGGGCCACGTGCACAAGCACCAGGTCCTGTCAGAGAAGCCTTATGTCGTATATGCCGGCAATCCCCAGGGACTCGATTGTACAGAAACGGGGCCGCGGGGCTGTTATTACGTGGAAGTAGGCCCGTACGGGACGGTACATATGGAATTCATCGATACGAGCATCGTCCGCTGGGAAACGGCCGACGTGCCCATCGATAACGCCGAGTCGGTTTCGGAGCTGCGCGATGCCGTGCGCTTTACCAAAGAAAAAGTGCGCCGGGAATGTGGCAAGCCCACTTTCCTGACGATAAATTTTACCGGGTCGGGCAGTATGTACCAGGTCATCAATAACCCGGAAGCGACACAGTACTGGATCGATGCCTGGCGGGAAGAAGAAGCCGGCAAATACGCCTTCGTCATGGTACAGCGCCTGCGCAACATGGCCCGTCCCAAAATCAATGCCGGCGAACGGAGCAAACTGCCCGATACGGTAGGGGACTACCTCAACGTATCGGACAAGCTCGATGCACTGCCGCAGGATGAAAAAATGAAAGTCCTGCGCGATATCTTGTCACAGCGGCCGGAATTTGAACGCCTGGGAGCGTATGGCCGGAGCATTTCCGACGAACGGCTCCTGGAAGCGTTTGAAAAAGCCAAATGGCTGGGCATGCAGAAGCTGCTGGAAGATAGAAGAGGATAAGATATGAAGATTATACAGATGAATTTAGATGATTTCGGTATTTACCATAATGTTTCCTGGGTGCCGCCGGAAAAAGGCCTGATCGTCATGCATGGTCAGAACGAAAGCGGCAAGACGACGCTGATGAAATACGTGCGCTCCATGTTTTTCGGCTATCCACGGGGAGAATGGAAAGGGTACTTCGGCCACATGGATATCCGCCGGGAAGACGGCCATGAATACCGGATTTACCGCAATGAAAAAGAATCGTATATCGCCGATGGCGACGAAGTAATCCATGAAGAACCGTCCGCACTCTGGTGGCACAGCCTGGAACGGGGTACGTATGATAAGATTTTTGCCATGGGACTCGAGGACCTGCAGGGATTCAAGATTCTCTCCAACGAGGAAGTACGGAGTCATTTCTTCAGCATCGAAAGCGGCGTCCGCATGGGAGCGGTCCGCCGTGATTTTATGCGGCAGATGGGAGAACTGCTCGTAGCATCCCATCAGGGCAAGAAGCCCATCAATAACCTGTTGCAGGAACAGCGCGAATTCGACCGTAAAATCCATGAATTGTCCTACGATGAAGAAGAATTTGCATCCTTGCAGGAAAAGGAACAACAGACCCATGAAATTGAGAAACGGCTGCGCCTGAGCATAGAAGAAACGAAGCAGCAGATCGAAAAGGTAGCTATGCCGCTGGCTGCCTGGGACGTGTATAAGCGGGGGCAGGATGCCATGAAGCACATGCAGGAACTGGCCGACGTATCGCAGTTCCCTGCCGATGGTGCCCAGCGCTGGGAAGAGCTGGAACAGAAAATCCGGGACATCAATGAAAAAATAAAAGAACTGGAAGCGGCCAGCCGCAAGGGACCGGCCTTCAAGCAGGAATGGAACCGCTGGGTCATCTGCGGCTCCCAGATTGATGAGCTGTATCACAATATGCCCCAGTGGCAGCAGGGGCAGGAAGAACTGGCAGACCATGAGGATAAGGAAATGGACTGGCAGTACGATGAAAATAAGTACAGTCAGACTCTGGCCGGCTGGACGGAAGGAACACTTCCAGAACAGGCCGACTGGAACCGGGCCCTGACTCTGGCCCGCAATCTGGAAACGTACACCAGGGAAGAAGAAAAGTGGCAGGCAGCCCGTCCTAAAGATGTCAGTGCCTCTCTGGATACGGGCAATGCCGACGGGCCGCAGCGGACGCCGGAAGAATGGAAGGAACTGGGAAAATCAGTCGTCACCATTCAGGATACGCTCATAGAACGGGAAAAGACTCAGGAACTGCTGCGGCTGCTGAAGGAAGACCCGGCAGAAACGAGCCATGGATTCCTGGCGCTGGGCCTGCTCTTTCTGCTGGCTGCGGCGGGACTTGCGGCTTCGGTCGTCCTGTATGATTTTGATCTCATGATGGCCGGCGGCGCGGCTGTCCTGTGTGTACTGCTGGCTCTTGCCGCTTTTGCCAAACAGCGTTCGGACGGGCGGCGCGTGCCCCGGCGCATCGGCGAACTGGAGGGTCAGCTGGCTACCTTACAGACCCGCCTTTCAGCCATGGCCGATGATGCGGGCCTGGAAATTTCTACGGACGAAGACAATGCGGCCTGGAATCAGATGCTCGACGGCGTCCGCAAGGAATACATGGACTGGAAGACGAGAGAGTCCCAGGATGCCTGGAAAAAGGAACAGCAGGTCATGTACGACGCCATTTACCAGAAATGGGAACAGGAAGGAAAAGGCTGGGAAGATAAACTGGGAAACTGCCGCAGTGCCTGGAAAACCTGGCAGCAGACGACGGGATTTACCAAACTGGAAACGGGCGATGTCCAGGCTGCCAAAGAAGCCTGGGATGCATACCAGCATGCCCGCACGTCCCTGAAGGACTGGAAGAAGCGCAAAGAAGATATCCTGACCCGTATCAGCCGTCTGAAGGATAGTGCTGAACAGATTTTCCGCGAAGTCGGCGTCAGTGAAGACGTATCGCCGGAAGGCATCGAGCGGGTTTATCAGATGTGGCAGAAAATCCGCGTCCAGGCAGAAGTGGCCCGCGAACAGGACCGGCAGCAGGAAGAAAAGAAGAAAGAACTGGCAAAATGTCAGAAGGAACGGGATATACGCCGCCATCAGGAAGCAGAAATCCTGAAGGAAACGGGCTCCCAGACGGCAGGAGAATTCCGCAGCAAAATCTTGAAATTCCGTCAGTTCCACCAGTATAAAGAAGTATACGAACAATCGGAAGCCCACATCAAGCTCATCGCCAAGACGCCGAAGAACCTGGCCCAGCTCCGCCATGAATTAAAGATACACGACTGCCAGACCTGGAAAGACGAAAAGGCATACTATGAACGTAAGATAGCCGATACGGAAAAGAAACTGGCCGCAGTGGCCGAAAAGAGAGGCAGCATCGTCGAACGGCTCAGCCAGATGGCAAAGAGCGAAGAAGCGGGACGGCTGCTGCAGGAAAAGCAGAACAGGAAAACGGAACTCGACAGGAAGACCGATGACTGGCTGACCTTCTTATATGCCCAGTATATGCTCGGCGAAGCCCAGAATTATTACGAACGGGTTCGCCAGCCTCTGGTAATCCGCCAGGCCGGCGATTATCTCCACCTCATGACCCAGGGCCGGTATACGCTCCAGGCCAGTTTTGACGGACGGCAGCTCTATGCCGTCGACGGGACGGGCCGGCGCATTCCCGAAAAGGAATGGAGCAGCGGCACGGGCGACCAGGTATATCTGGCCATCCGCATGAGTCTGGCCATGGCCTTTTCCAAACAGATCGAACCGATGCCGATCATTCTCGACGATATCCTCGTCCGCTTCGATGAACAACGGCAGAAAGAAGCCATCCGCTTCCTGGCCGATCTGGGCAGGAAAGAACAGATATTCCTCTTCACCTGTTCCATGGAAACGAGGAAACTGGCAGAAGAAGTGCAGAAACTGCTGGCAGGAGAAACGGATACGATTCATCTGTTTGAAATTGAACAGGGGACAATTGCGTCAGCGTAATGGACAAAAAACAGAAAAATTAGTTTGTGCTTACGAACAGGGAGAAATTTGTATTTATGCAAATTTCTCCTTTTTTCATGAGATTAAATTTTACTATGCGAAAACAATAAAGCTTATTTTACCATATGGTAGAGAATTACAGTTACTTAAACGTTTAATTTAATGGAAGAATTTTTTTGAAAAAATTTATTGACAAGACATAACTATACATTTATAATTTTCGTATAAGGAAAATAGAATGCAGAATGAGGCAAGGGGGCCGTACAAATCGAGGAAGGGTTTGGAGGCCTTTTTTTGTCCAGGAACGCAAATTTTGGGAGGGATGTCATATGAAGTTCAGTTCACTCAAGAAAGTATTGGCCGTTGGTCTGGCCGCTGTCGTAGTCGTAGGGGCGCTTGCCGGTTGTGGGGATAATAAAGCCGGTGCCCAGAAGAAATTCCTGAATATTGGTACCGGTGGCACGGCCGGCACGTATTATCCGATTGGCGGTGCTATGGCAGAAATTTTGAACAAGAATATTGAAGGCATGAATGCCACGGCCCAGAG
>NZ_ONTA01000300.1:0-2374 GCF_900320625.1 Megasphaera sp. DJF_B143 | reverse complement strand
TTTCCCCGGGCCGTCTGGAATTCCTGCCATTCCGTCCGTTTTTCTCCGTATCCGACGCGGTATTCGTACGTCGTTCCCGGTGTGAGGTCCTGCAGCAATGCGCTGTGGACGTAGGTCGTCGTATCATCGTCGTTAAAGGCTTCATTTGTCGCCTGCTGCTGGAACACGTCGCCATCAGATCCCTTGACGCGGTATTCGACCAGTGCCGGCTCTTCGGAAAAATCAGACTGCCACATGATGGTGCGGCTCGTCATGCTGTCACGGGTGATAATCTGGCGTACGTGAGAGGCATCGACATCGCTGGTCAGATCGTAGTGAGCGGCTGCTGCTTTGGTGACTTGTATGCCCTGACGGGCCACGGCTTTGGAACCGGGTATAAAGAAATAAGCTCCTATGAGAGCGGCTGCCACTAGGGGAAGGGCAGTCAATATAATTTTTTTTCGCGTTAATTTCATATACATTCCTCCTGTGATGGCTTATTTTAGCACATGGAGTGAGCTTTAAGTCAAGACTTTTTTTACAAAATGCTTCTTGACATGGTACGTATTCGGGACTACAATACCTGTATATACAAAGAAACTCGATGAACGGGAGCAAGTAGCTCTTTCATACCCCTTTCAGCGAGCCGGTGAGGGTGGAAGTCCGTCAGGAGGAGAAAGAAGGAATGGGCCCGGGAGAGGCTGTCAGAAGTCAGTATGACAGGCCGGAACTTTCACCGTTACCAGGAAAGAGTGCATGATGATGTGCATGTAAGAGCCGGGCATTATGCCAACCAGGGTGGTACCGCGGAAATACTTTCCTTTCGTCCCTATATATAAGGGATGGAAGGTTTTTTTATTGACAGGAGGAAAACAATCATGTCTATTATCTTTTCAGGTATCCAGCCGAGTGGCAATCTTACATTAGGGAATTATCTGGGTGCACTGCGTAATTTTTCTAAATTACAGGATGCCAATGAATGTTATTATTGCATCGTCAATCAGCATGCTATCACCGTGCCGCAGGATCCGCAGCTTCTCCATGAACGGACCCGTCAGCTGGCGGCTATTTATATCGCTTCCGGTCTGGATCCGCAGAAAGCGACGCTGTTCGTACAGTCGGAAGTTCCGGAACACGTACAGCTCGGCTGGATCATGATTACATCTTCTTATGTAGGTGAACTGGAACGGATGACCCAGTATAAGGATAAGGCTTCCAAACGGGGCGATTCCATTCCGGCCGGTCTTCTGACCTATCCGCCCCTGATGGCGGCAGACATCCTGCTGTATCAGGCTGACTACGTTCCCGTTGGCGATGATCAGAAGCAGCATATGGAAATTACCCGTGACCTGGCACAGCGGTTCAACCGTCTGTACGGGGACGTATTTAAACTGCCCCAGATCCTGCTCGGCCACGATGGCACTCGTGTCATGAGCCTGCAGGAACCGACGAAGAAAATGAGCAAATCTGATTCCAACACGACGGCTACTATTTATCTTCTCGACGATCCCAAAGATATTGAAAAGAAAATCAAACGGGCCCAGACGGACAGCCTGAATACCGTGCGTTATGACACGGACTGCCAGCCCGGTATTTCCAACCTGATTGAAATTCTCTCGGCCGTGACCGACCAGAGCCATGAAGATATTGAAAAAGCCTACGAAGGCAAAGGCTACGGAGCATTCAAGAAAGATGTAGCCGATGCTGTCATTTCCGTACTGGAACCGATCCAGCAGCGCTATCATCAGCTCGTAGGCGATCCCGAACTGGATGCCATCCTCGACGAAGGCGCCAAGAAAGCCCATGCCAAGGCCAATGTCACTTATGTGAAAGCCTGCCGGGCTATGGGTCTGTACCGTAAATAAGGAGTACATATGAGCCATTTCTTTGCCATTTTGGCGCGCATGAAATTTATCCGCCGCTGGAGCCTGATGCGTAACACCATCGAAGAAAATGTGCAGGAGCATACGCTGCAGACGGCGATGATTGCCTATCACCTCTGCCTGTTACACAATACATATTATGCTGATGGCGGCACTGTAGATGCCGGACGGGCCGTCCTGCTGGCGCTGTATCACGATGCCAGTGAAGTCTTTACTGGTGATATGCCGACGCCGGTCAAGTACTTCAGCCCGGTCATGCGCAGGACCTATGGCGAAGTGGAACAGCTGGCACAGAAACGGCTTGTCGAAACGCTGCCAGAGGATTTGCAGCCTGATTATGAATGGCTGATCTGTCATGCTGAAGAAGATCCTGTATGGCCCTTTGTCAAGGCGGCTGATACATTGAGCGCGTACTTGAAATGCCTTCAGGAAAAACATGCCGGCAACAACGAATTTAATGAAGCATATGAAACCATCGGAGCCCGTCTGCGTGACCTGGGAATGCCGGAGGT
>NZ_ONTA01000149.1:0-6937 GCF_900320625.1 Megasphaera sp. DJF_B143 | reverse complement strand
TAAGAAATTTTTCTATTATTGCACATATTGACCATGGTAAATCGACGCTGGCAGACCGGCTGCTGGAAATGACCGGTACAGTATCCAAAAGGGAAATGGAAGACCAGCTCCTCGATACGATGGACCTGGAACGGGAACGGGGCATAACCATCAAGGCCCAGTCGGCCCGGCTGATTTATGATGCCCAAGACGGCCATCAGTATACCTTGAATCTCATTGACACACCGGGGCATGTCGATTTCAATTATGAAGTATCCCGCAGTCTGGCGGCCTGCGACGGGGCCCTCCTGATTGTCGATGCGACGCAGGGTGTAGAAGCGCAGACCCTGGCTAACGTGTACCTGGCTCTGGAACATGACCTGGAAATCATCCCGATCATCAATAAAATCGACCTTCCCAGTGCAGACCCCGAACGGGTACGTAAGGAAATAGAAGATGTCATCGGCCTCGACGCCAGTGATGCTATCGAAGTCAGTGCCAAGACTGGATTCGGTGTCGATAAGGTGCTGGAAGCTATCGTACAGCGGATTCCCGCACCGGAAGATGCACCGGACAAGCCGCTGCGGGCCCTGATTTTCGATTCTCATTTCGATTCCTATAAAGGAGCCATTGCCAACATCCGCATTATGGAAGGCAGTCTCAAAACTGGGGACCGGATCCGCATGATGTCCAGCGGCATGGAATTTGAAGTGACAGAAACGGGTGTCTTCATTCCCCAGATGCACCCCGTGGCCTCTCTTGAATGTGGCAGCGTCGGTTATCTGGCGGCGAGCATGAAAAATGTCCGCGACTGTCGTGTCGGTGATACGGTCACGCTGGCAGATTGTCCGGCATCGGAACCGCTTCCGGGATACCGCAAGGCGACACCTATGGTGTATTGCGGCCTCTATCCGGTGGAAACCAATGATTATGACAATCTGCGCGATGCATTGGAAAAGCTGCACCTCAATGATGCGGCCCTGTTATTTGAACCGGAAACATCGACGGCTCTGGGCTTCGGCTTCCGCTGTGGCTTCCTGGGACTCCTCCACATGGATGTCGTCAAGGAACGGTTGGAACGGGAATATGGATTATCTCTGATTACGACAGCTCCGTCTGTTATCTATCATGTGTACTGCACAGATGGCACGATGGTCGCTGTCGATAATCCGTCCCTTATGCCGGATATGACGAAAATCGATCATATTGAAGAACCCTTTGTCAAGACGACCATCATCATCCCGAAAGATATGGTAGGGACGGTCATGGAAATTTCCCAGAACCGGCGGGGTCAGTATCTGACCATGGATTATCTTGATGAAACACGGGTTTCCATTGTGTACAATCTGCCGTTGTGTGAAATATTGTATGACTATTTTGACACGCTGAAGTCTTCGACACGGGGATATGCTTCGCTGGATTATGAACTCAATGGCTATCAGGCATCGCCCATGGTCAAAATGGATATCCTGATCAACGGGGAAGTAGTCGATGCACTGAGTGTCATCGTGCATAAAGAATTTGCAGCCCGCCGTGGCCGGGCTCTGGTAGAAAAGCTTCGCAGTCTCATACCGCGGCAGCTCTTCCAGATTCCTATCCAGGCGGCTATCGGCAATAAGATCATTGCCCGGGAAAATGTAGCGGCTCTGCGCAAAGATGTACTGGCCAAATGCTATGGCGGCGATATTTCCCGTAAGCGCAAACTTCTGGAAAAACAGAAAGAAGGGAAGAAGCGCATGAAGCAGGTTGGCAGTGTAGAAATCCCTCAGGAAGCCTTTATGGCCGTATTACAGGTAGATGAAAAATAATGATTGGTCTGTATATCCATATTCCGTTCTGCCGTCATAAGTGCCGGTATTGCGATTTTCCTTCTTATGGCGGCGTAGAATCATATATACCGGCTTATACGGAGGCCCTCTGCCGGGAAATCAGCACTTCCCCCCGGGAGGGCCTTGCTGTCGATACGATTTATTTTGGCGGTGGCACACCGTCACTTTTGAAAATACCCCAGATTGCATCAATTCTGCAGGCTGTGACACAGCATTTTGCCGTCGATTCCCATGCAGAGATTACCTTGGAGGGCAATCCGGATAGTCTCGGCAGAGAGTACTTGAAAAGCCTTCATGAGTTGGGCATTAACCGGCTGAGCATCGGTGTCCAGAGTTTTCAGCCACAGCTTTTGTGCTCTCTGGGACGGATCCACTCATCCCGCCAGGCCGTCGAAGCGGTGGAGAATGCGGCCTGGGCGGGATTTGATAATCTGTCTGCCGATTTGATGTATGGCCTTCCCGGACAGACTGTGCAGATGGCAGCCGATGACCTGTCACAGCTTTTACGGCTTCCTCTATGCCATGCTTCCGTATACAGTCTCATTCTGGAACCCGGGACGTGTCTCTATCATGATGTAACCACCGGTATGGTATCATTACCACCGGATGATCAGGTGGAGAAAATGGCATCCGTGGTACATCAGGTTTTTAAAAGATACGGTTTCGATCATTATGAGATTTCCAGTTATGCCCGTCCGGGACGGCGGTCCCGGCATAATGTCAAGTACTGGACGTATGTGCCGTACCTGGGATTCGGCGTTTCGGCCCATTCCTTTGATGGACATGTGCGGTCTGCCCATATATCCAACATTCCTCAGTATATCCGCAATGCCGGAAGACAGTCTGTCCTGGCGGAATCCGTCGTTATAGATGTGAATCGGGCCCAGGAAGACTACTGTTTCCTCGCACTGCGTATGCGCGATGGCATTGCATACGATGACTTTGCCCGCCGGTTTGGTGTCCCAATGGAATCCGTCTTTGGCAAGGTTGTTGATAAACTGGTGAAACAGGGATTGTTGGAACGGAAAGAAGGCGGCTGCCGTCTCACTAGTCTGGGGCTGTCTTATGGAAATTATGTGTTCAGCCAGTTTATCCGCTGATTCTGGAAAGATGGGCAGATATGGAAAGGAGTGTACCCATATGGTAGCCGATATTATTATCAATATAACGGCCAAACAAGTACAACAGACTTTTTCCTATACGATTCCCGATGGTCTTTCCGTACGTATCGGTTCCCGTGTCCTCGTCCCGTTCGGCCCACGGCGGGAAGAGGGAATCGTGCTGGCTGTACGGGAAGAACGGGACAGTGACCGGCAGTATCAGCTGAAACCCATCCTGGCCCTGTTGTCATCGCAGGCCGGGTTCCAGGAAGAAATGATTCAGACGGCCGTATGGATCAGCCAGTATTACTTATGTGGACTGGCTGATGCGCTGCGGCTTTTCATGATAGAAAAAAAGGGAATTATCCGGCGCGTATACCTTAAGACTGGTCCTGTGCTCCCTGTAACAGAAGAAGAAAGAGCCGTAGCGGCCTATGTGGACGCACGCGGAAAGGCGGAAAAAAAGCAGGTGTGCCGTCAATTTTCCGCCGATTGCGTCGAGGAGATGGTCAGACAGCATCAGCTGGACCAGGAGGATTATCTCCAGAATCAGATTGCCGATAAAATGGAAAAATGGCTGGTTTTCCAGTCTGATGATACGACGGGCATCCTGAAGCGGCGTCCCCGTCAGGCCGCTTTACTGGCGCATCTGAAACAAATCCGGTCTGCCCCTTTCTCGTACTGGATCGGGAAGGGCTATTCGCGGGACGTTCTGCTGCATCTGTGTCAGAGCGGTTGTGCTACGATGGAAGAAAAGCTGAGCCATACGGTGGACCTGACGCATCCACTCGAAGGAGATGTTCCTTTCAGGCTCACAGAAGAACAGCAGCGGGCCGTTGATGCCGTACGGAATGATGCAGGCGGCCGCACCTATGTCCTTCACGGCGTTACAGGCAGTGGTAAGACGGAAGTGTACATGCAGCTGACCGAAGACGTGCTGCAAAAAGGAGGACAGGTTCTCGTCCTCGTTCCGGAAATCGCCCTGACCGGACAGATTGTACGCCGTTTCATCCGCCGCTTCGGCAATGATGTCGTCGTTATGCACAGTCAGCTGTCCAAGGGAGAGCGGCGGAATAACTGGCTGCGTATGGCAAATGGGGAAAGTCATATCTGTATCGGCGCCCGTTCGGCTGTCTTTACGGCAGTCCGTTCTCTGGGACTGGTCATCGTCGATGAAGAGCACGACAGCTCTTACAAACAGGAAGAGGCTCCCCGTTATCATGCCGTAGAAGTGGCACGCAGACGGGCTGCCTATTACGGCTGTCCTGTCCTCTTAGGCAGCGCGACGCCGTCTATTGCCGATTATTACCGGACACAGACTGGTCAGTACGTCCTTCTGGAATTAACGCAGCGTGTGCTTAACCGGCCTCTGCCGTCTGTACAGGTCGTCGATATGCGGGAAGAATTGGCCCGTGGGAACCGCCATGTGCTATCAGATGCCATGACAAATCTTTTGCAGGAAACACTACAGCAGAAGCAGCAGGCGATCATCTTGTTGAACCGCCGTGGCTTTTCTACTTTCGTCATGTGCCGTAAATGCGGCTATGTTGTCAAATGTGACACCTGTGATGTCGCTATGGTGTATCACAAACAACAAGATCAGCTGCGATGCCATTATTGTGATGCGGAAAAGCCGGTTCCTCTGCGGTGTCCGGAATGTGGCAGCAAATATATCAAATTTTTTGGGACGGGGACGGAAAAAGTAGAAGAACAGCTTCGTGAACAATTTCCCCATGCCCGGATCGTCCGCCTGGATCAGGATACGACGACACGCAAAAACAGTGGTGATCACATCATCGAGGCATTCCGCCGTCATGAATACGATATTTTACTGGGGACCCAGATGGTCGCCAAGGGGCATGACTTTGCCGATGTCAGCGCCGTGGGGATACTGGCTGCGGACAGCCTGCTCAACCTGCCGGCTTACTGGGCTGGGGAACGGACCTTCCAGCTGCTGACCCAGGCTGCTGGCCGTGCCGGGCGCGGTACGATTCCCGGACGGGTCGTCATGCAGACCTATGCACCGGAACATTACGTTATCCAATGTGCAGAGCGGCAGGATTATGCAGCCTTTTATGCACAGGAAATACAATACCGGAAGGAACTGTTGTATCCGCCATTTCATCAGATATTGAAAATCGTCATTACTGATGAAAATGAAAAGGCCCTATGGGATACAGGCAATACGCTGGCTCTTTTGCTGCAGAACTGGCATACGGAAAGCGGCAGTGATACGGCCGTCATCGGGCCCTTCGTCGATATAATCAAGAAAGTACGGAATAAATACCGCATTGTTATTTTATTGAAAGGCCCGGATCTGACGGCCGTCAAAGACTTTATCCGCGCGCAGCGGGAATTCTGGCGTCCCGGAGTCATTCTCGATGTAGACAGCATGGGCTGAAAAGCCTGTTCCTTTCAAAAGAAAACTGTTATAATGAATACGAATGTTTTTTATCAGCAACATACTTGCATTTTTATTATCTATTGAGGTGGGTATTATGGCACTATTAAAAATTGTCAAAGCGGGTGCTCCGATTTTAAAAGAAACGGCATCTCCGGTCAAGACTATTACTAAAAATACAAAACGGTTACTCAATGACATGGCGGAAACCATGTATGAAGCAGAAGGCGTAGGGCTGGCGGCTCCACAGATTGGCAAGTCTTTGCAGATGATTGTTCTCGACGACGGGAACGGCCTCATCGAACTCATCAACCCGGAATTACTGGAAGCATCAGAAGAATTGCAGGATGGCCCCGAAGGCTGCCTCAGCGTTCCTGGGTATTATGGCGATGTAAAGCGTAGCCAGCGCATCAAGGTGAGGGCCCTGAATCGCCATGGCAAAGTCATCGTGTATGAACCGGAAGGATTCTTGGCCCGGATTTTCCAGCATGAAATGGATCATCTCGTAGGAACACTGTTTATTGAAAAAGCAACGAATTTGCGGAAAGTAGAAGAATAATGGAATCATTACGTATTGTTTTTATGGGTACACCCGATTTTTCCGTCCCGTCGCTGAAAGCGATTCACGCTGCCGGGTTTACCATCCAGGCTGTCTACACACAGCCGGACAAGCAGCGGGGACGTGGTAAGAAAGTATCGTCTTCGCCTGTCAAAGAATGCGCTGAAAAACTGGGGATTCCCGTGTTTCAGCCGCAGACCCTGAAGGATCCCGATGTCATTGCGGCGCTGGCAGATCTTCAGCCCGATGTCATCGTCGTCATTGCGTATGGCAAAATCCTTCCCAAGGCGATTCTCGACATTCCCCGGTATGGCTGTCTGAACGTGCATGGTTCTCTGCTGCCGGCATATAGAGGGGCAGCGCCTATCCAGTATGCTATTAAAGATGGCGTCCGGACCAGCGGCGTTACGATCATGATGCTCGATGAAGGCATGGATACGGGGAAGGTGCTGAAAAAATCAGAAATAGTCCTCGATGCCAAGGAAACGACCGGTACTCTGTTTGATAAACTGTCTGTTATCGGTGCGGAAACGCTGATTCCGGTACTAAAAGACCTGCCCGCCTATGAAGCGGCGGCACAGAGCCAGGACGAATCTAAGGCGACCTATACCGCCAAGATTACGAAAGAAATGACTCAGATTGATTTTTCCCAGCCGGCCGTCGTCATTGAACGGCTCATACGGACGCTGGATCCCCATCCTGGCGCCTATGTCCTTCACGAAGGACACCGCCTGAAAATATGGGCAGCCGACGTCGTACCGGGGACGGAAGCGGAACCGGGCACGATCATTGAGGTCACAAAGACATCTATTACCGTGCAGACCGGACGCGATGCCCTGTGCATACGGGAAGTGCAGCCGGAAAGCCGTAAACGGATGGCGACGGCCCAGTTCCTGCAAGGCTGCCATCTGACTGCTGGCACCATGTTGTAAGGAGAGATGCGTTATATGGACAAGGGGACGACTTTTTTTCTAGTCTATGCCGCATTGGCAGCCGTCGTGACAGCCCTCTGTTTATGGCTGCTATGGACGGTGATGAGACCTGGACTAGCTTATTATTTGCCGGCCAT
>NZ_ONTA01000206.1:0-12697 GCF_900320625.1 Megasphaera sp. DJF_B143 | reverse complement strand
CCATGCACCACGCTCTCCCGACAGCACAGATTATCACCACCCACCTGGACAGCGCCCCCCACAATCTCTTTATGCGTCGCATATTGCAGGAGCAGCTGGAACTGGCCGGACTCTCCCACGCCATCTGCATTTCGTCAGATGGAAAAACACTGACATGTTAATCTAATCCGGACCATGAAAATTCCCTGTTTTTTTATGCTTTCTTTTGTGATATACTAAATTCCGTATCTCATGATAAAGGAAGGCCCATTATGAAAAACGATGAAAAGAAAAAAAATTTCAGCTTTCATCTCCAGCAGCTGCTTGCCGGACAGAAACTGACGAAAAAACAAGTCTGTCTGGACCTGGGGATAAAACCGACGACACTGTCGGCCTGGCTTAAAGAAGAAAAATTCCCCCGCAAGGACCGGCTGAAGGATGTCGCTGCCTATTTCCATACCAGCATGGAAGATCTGACCAGACCGGCTGGTCCGGACACTTCCACGGCTACACAACCAGTTCATGTACCATATGAAACAAAACTGGTCGATACCATCCGCCTTCTTTTGGAAGTATCCCCGGAAGAACTCTTCAGCATCGCCGACTACGCTGCTTTCATCCATCAGCGCAATCGATAAAGGTACGTAAAAAAAGATGGCCTATGTCACTACGACATGCGGCCATCTTTTGCCATCTCTATTAATAGTTTTTTGTCAGAAATTCCCGGTTGACTTCATCGCGCTGTTCCGGTGTCATGGTAAGATAATTCTTGGCAATAGCACTGACCCAGGCCCCGTATACGGGATTAGGGAAGACGATGTATTTCGTTCCGAAGTCGGCCTTGTGCGCATCGACAATCTGATTGCGTTCTGTCAGACTCTTACCATTCGTCCCGATGGGAAGGTCCCCGGCATTATCCCCCATATACACGACGACATCATAATCAGCCGTTATAGTATTAAAACGCAGTTGTTTATTGCCGCTCTTTTCCATGAGCAGGATGTGTTTTTTATCTGCCTGGGGAAAACGCAGAGCCTTCAGATTGGCTTCTGTCGCTTCATAATTGACCGGCGCATAGCGGTTCGATACGTAGAATATGGCCAGCCCTTTCTTATCTACCTGCTGGAGAAAATCGACGGCTCCCGGCATTGCGCCCGATTTACCTTCATGAACGACATCGCGCCACCAGATACTCTTATACTGGCCATTCCCATCGGCCGCCGCCTTTGCCAGAGCCGGTGTATTATCCGTTACCGTTTCATCACAGTCCAGGACAATAGCCAACGGTTTGCCCTTCCGTGCCGGATCACTCAGTGCTTTATCCACTTCCATCATAGCCGCATTGTATCCCTGATAGCAAAGTGCCCGGTATTCTGCGGCAGACCGCATCCACAAAAGTGCCATCGTTTCTTCCTGCGCCAGTTGCTTTTGTGTGCGCCATGTATCAATGGCAGATGTCCCCGCCGACACCGGTGCCGATTGCCGGACCGGGACAGTACGCACCGGTACCGCTGCCGGACTACCGGCAGCCATCGCCGTGCTGCCTGCCAATACACAAACCGTTACTAAAGTTGCTAATTTTTTCTTTCCTTTCAGCATCAGACATGCCCCCTAATGATAATTATGGGCAAAAGAAAAAGCTTTCCAGCCAGGGCCAGAAAGCATACTACAACGAAGTAAAAACGGGCAGACTCCTGCCCTGTCACCGTCCCGGTCCACTTCGGATCCAGGCAGTTGTGAAAAATATAACAAATGACACTACGAAAAGTATAACTCACCTACGGTGATATTATCTTCTGCCCTGTGCGTATAGTACCACAGGATGTCCGGGAAGGCAAGACGGAAAGAGAATAAAATCAGTTTAAATACATACTGCCTGTCCCGGATAACAGGACAGGCAGTATGTATCTACATGGTTACTGTTCTATGGCACCGCCGATTTTGCGCAGATGGTCACGGAAGCTGTACGATGGGGTCACGCTGTGCTGGGCCAGGTATTCTTTAAAATGCAGCTGGTCCCTCAGGCTCCTTCCTTCTTTCAGAAGTTTTGCCTGCCGTTCTTCCGCCGCTTTGATGGATTCCCCCGCTTCGATGATGTCCGTCAGATTATCCGATGGCAAAAAGATGACGCCATCGCGGTCCCCTGCAACGATATCGCTTTTACCGACAATCCAGTCTCCTACGCGGGCCCAGGCCAGAGCATCGGCCGCAGGCCGGCGGTCCAGTCTGACGGGCCCGGTAGGGATATGCCCCTGGGAAAAGAACGGTAACCCCGTTTCATGAATCTGCCACGTATCCCGGTGCAGACCCCAGATGATAATTCCCGCCAGACCTGCAGCCTGTACTTCGCGGGCAACGAGGTCACCAACGCAGGCATGATCTGTACGACCGCCATTATCAATGACTAGTACATCGCCGGGCTGCGCTTCTTCCAACGCGGCAAAAAAGATGTCTACACTGCCTGCATGACGGACAGGACAGACCCGTCCGACACAATGCATATCCGGTTCCAGTGCCTGCAGGTTACTGGGCGCACAGCGCACAGGGATTCCCAGACGCATACAGGCATCGGCTAACAGAGGTGTACTCAATTGATACAATCGTTCGTTTTGTTCCATACAAACCGCTCCTTTCCGGATATATATCCTGTACCATACTTTATTTGGCACTCATCATCTTGGCAGTCGCTTCGGCTGCTATGGATCCATCTTCTTTGGTAATCCTGCCCATCGTTTCATAGAGTCGTCCCCGGTGATGGACTACGTTACCCTCGATTTTAATTTTCTCCCCAATCCGCACAGGATGGCGAAAACGGACTTCTATGCGGGCTGTATAAGCCGGTATCCCCGTCTTCTGGTAGATAAAATCCCCCATCACTTCGTCGAGAAGTGTACTAATGAGTCCGCCATGCATGCGGTCATCATAACTTTCATGCTGTTTTTGCGGGACAAACCAGGCATAACAGCCATCTTCTGTCAAATGCATGTCCAGATGCAGTCCATGCGGATTCTTTTTACCGCATACGAAGCACCATGTATTCCGGTCTTCCATCGGTTCAGTCGGTTCCATCACAATCACACCCTCATCTATATTTAGATTACTTTATCCTTCGGTTTATGTTACAATATAATAGTACTTCTCATGACGTGCCCTGTCAAACAGCAATATGACAGAGACGGCATGGGACAGCAGGAGGTATAGCAGCAGTGGAACACGAATCACCTATTCCTTTCAATTCCCCTTTTACAGGAGAACTTCACCCAATCACGGACGCACCGGATGAAGCCTTTGCTCAAAAGATGACCGGTGACGGCTTTTTTGTATACCCTGAAGAAAATACGGTCTATGCGCCCTGTGACAGTGAGGTAACCTTTGTCTTTGATACCCGTCACGCCATAGGACTGACAGCGGCAGATGGAACAGAATATCTGCTCCACATCGGAATTGATACAGTCCGGCTGCAGGGAAAAGGATTTACGGTCTTTGCCGAATCAGGACAGCACGTCAAAAAAGGGGACCGGTTGCTAACTTTCGATAAAAAACTCATCTGTGAAAAGGCAACATCCGATGCCTGCATCTGCCTCTTCCCGGAGCTGCCGGAACATTGGGAGGTTCGGCTCTGTGCCGGCCCCCGCATCGCAGCCGGTGAAGAAGCCGCCCGCATCATCCCACCGTCATCTCCATCTCCGCAGTCTCATATTTTCTACGCGCCTTGTACAGGTATGCTCCATCCTCTTTCGGAAGCACCGGATCCGTTCTATTCCCATAAATCTACAGGAGACGGTTTTTTTATCTATCCGTCTGAATCCATTCTGTATGCTCCCTGTGACGGATCCGTCTTTTTTATTTTTGAAGAAAAAAATGCCATCGGCATGCATACAACCGACGGATTGGAGTATATGCTGCAGGTCGGCATAGGGACGGATGTACTAAATGGAAAGGGATTTACCTTTTATGTCAAAGACGGTCAGACAGTCCGGAAGGGGGACCGGCTCCTTTCCTTTGATGATGCCTATATAAAAACTCATGCCCAGTCCAATGCCTGTTTCTGCATCTTCACAGATCTGCCTCCAGAAAACGTCATTCATTTGAAACATCAAGGTTTTATCCAGACCGGTCAGGAAGCTGTCTGGTTTTAGGAGAGTGAATATATGATACGAAAATGGGATGTCGCCCTCATCGTCAGTCTGCTCATCTTATCCTGTATCCCTGCCGCCTTATTCTGGGCCAGCGGTCAGGCTGCTTCTGCCAATGGCACACACGCCATCATCTATGTAGACGGCAA
This sequence comes from Megasphaera sp. DJF_B143, assembly GCF_900320625.1. Taxonomy (NCBI): domain Bacteria; kingdom Bacillati; phylum Bacillota; class Negativicutes; order Veillonellales; family Veillonellaceae; genus Megasphaera; species Megasphaera sp. DJF_B143. The sequence goes on along the minus strand of NZ_ONTA01000206.1, from coordinate 8,433 downwards.
GGAATACAAAACGATTCCTTTATCGGAACACCATGGGACAGATACACTGACTATCCGCACATCATCCGGATACAATACCATCCTGATCCGCGATGAAGAAATTGCCATCATCGATGCCGATTGCCCTGACCAGGTATGCGTCCACGAAGGATTTTTGAAAAATCCCGGCCAGACCAGCGTCTGTCTGCCCCATAAAGTCATGGTTGAAGTCCAGGCCAATGATGCATCGGATCCCGATATTATCCGCGCCCGTTAGAGAGGTATCTTATGAACAAAACGTTCCACCTTATTATATTGAGCCTGTTTGTTGCCCAGTCCCTGGTACTGTACATCGTAGAAGGCATGCTTCCCGTCCCGTTCATCGCCCCCGGCGCCAAGCTGGGACTGGCCAATCTGATTACGGTCATTGCCTTATACGCCCTTCCCAGGAAACGGGATGTTGCACTGATTCTCCTGCTCCGCATCATTCTTTCCACCGCTTTTGGCGGCGGAATCAACGCTTTCTTCTACAGTGTATCCGGGGCCGCTCTCAGCCTGGGAAGTATGCTGGTTTTCCAGAAATGCGGCAAATTCAGCCTCATTGGTGTATCGGCCGCCGGTGGCATTTTTCACAACTTCGGCCAGGTCCTCGTGGCATGTTTCATCGTAGAAAACATGAAAATCATGCTGTACCTGCCCGTACTGGCAGTTGCCGGAATGGGAACAGGCATACTCATTGGCATCACCGCCATGGTGACATTGAAACATCTGCAAAAACTGCCTTTGTACAAGCGCATACAGCAAACATGCTGACGGCCCAAAAAGATCCTGCTCGCTGCAAACGACAAATGTAAAGGAGCGGCTTTCATACGAAACCATGGCTGTTTCATATGAAAGCCGCTCCTTCTGTACTATTATTTTGTTATCGTAACAGATTTCATGATGTCGTCAATAGCCGGGGCATTCTTAGAATCGGCATCACAGGCGACGAGGATGACCCAGGTAGCGTTGCCATGGGAAAATCCCAACAGCTGCGCCTTCATCCGTTTATCATCGGCGGTAAACGTATAGGTCTGTTTCACCGCATGTTCCCCGGAAACACTGGCAGCTTCCTGCATGGCAGATACATTTTCTGCATCAATGCTGCTTAAAATAGCCTGAGACGCCCGTTCAATATTTTCGCTGAGCGTATTTCCCAGATCCTGGCCATTCGTCAGATGCAGGTCACTGTACATCTGTCCCGAGTCAATGCTGACCGTAAAGATTCCGATGTGCAGTCCCTGATTAATTTCCCCATAAAAACGCTGTCCCTTCAGGTATCGTTGTGTCAATGGATCCAATGTGACCGGCAGGGGCAGTTCGTGGGCATTGCCGGGCAGTGCTATTGTAATCTGGGAATCGATACCGTCAATGCGCTTTTCCGTCAGGTTGACGGCATGACCACATCCGGCCAGAAACATTGCCATGATACAGGCTGTGCACAAAAACAACCACGATTTCTTCAGTTTTAAAATCATAAGTCACCTCTCATTAAATCAGGTAAAGGTAAGATATCCCAGGTGAACCAGAAAATAAAAAACGGGATAAAACAGGAATATATAAAACGCCGTCGTCGTAATAAAAGCGGACATAGCCAGATTGACATTGAGGTTGTATAAGCGTACGGCAAAGAGAGAAAAGATAGCCGTCGGCATCGACATGAGAATCATGAGCGTCCCAATCAGAACGGGATCGGTGAAACAGAATGTGCCCAGGACATAGCAGATAGCCGGCGTCACCAACAGCTTGATGGGTACGAGGTCAAAGGTCTTCTTATAGTACCGGGAGAGAGCCGCAAACTCTATCATGAACCCAATCGGTACCAGCCCGGACCAGGCCCCGATATGAATCAGCCCCTGAAAGGCATAATCCAGTATTTGTGGTCTGGAAATCCCGAGAGCATAAAGGGCAATACCCAGGGCCATGCCGACGACGGGCATCTGATTCCAGTTGATAAAGAGTTTACGCCAGCTCATAGAAACGAGATTGAGATGGCCGCCCGCTTCAGCACTGTACTTATAATAAGCTCCCAGAGGAAAAGCAATAAAAAAGGTGACGAAATTCTGAAATACGGCTGTCAACTGGGCATAAGCAAAGCCCCGTTCACCATACAGGATATAGCCACACAAACCGCCCAGTGTTCCCAGATTCGTCAGGAGCGCCGCCAGGATATAACTGCCCTGATCGGCCATGGATGTGAATTTGCGCTGCCGGTGAAAGAGAAAAATGACCCCTACAGGTATAAATGCATTAAGCACCATGAAAACAGGCAGCAGCATGAGATGCGGCTTAATCGGAAGGACCCAGAATGTCAGCGTCGTCAGCAATGTTGTAATGATAGTGATGTTGATGCGGATAAGGATATTGCATTGTTTTTCATCCAGCCACTGTTTCTGTCTGCACGCATAACCGGCTGCCATAGGCAGGATCACATCGATAAATAAAAAAATGATACGGATACCAACTTCCCCCAAAAGCTCTTTCCTTCTTTCTCTTCTATTTTTCCTTATCGCCTGGCTTTTTTAAAGGCTTCTGCCATAGAAAACGTAAGCGGTTCGGCCGAGGCCGTTACCTCGATGATGGAATCCATGACTTTGCGAAATTCCTCTTTCTTTTTGGACAACATATATAATTTGGCTGTATTGCGGGCATCCCACAATGCGTCATGCATCTGACCGTCAAAGGGTTCCCCCGTCGTCTCGATTGCCTTGTCCAGAGAAATGACATTATCCAGTCCCAGCAGATTGCAGTATATCTGCTGAAAATTCTGCCAGTGCCCCAGCATCCATGCCACACGGTCCGACTGGGTATTGATTTTTTTCAGCCGCATTTCATTATGGAGCTGCCGCCAGTCGTTTTCACTCCAGGCGTACATTTCATAATCATTTTCCCCGGTTTCATTGCACCAATCCAGAAACCGCCGGAATGCCGGTACAAACGTGTCGGCCTGACGAAGCATGTCCATGGTGATTCCCGTCAGTTCCTGACAAGTCTCATCCATCTCTGTCGCATATTTAGGCAGGACATATTCTTTAAAGCTACTGATTTCCTGCGCCTGTTCGTCGAGTTTGACCGCACCTATTTCGATGATTTCTCCCGGGCAGATTTTTCGTATCTGCCGACGCTCCTTGCTAATGGGATTCATTTCAAAATCCACGAATATTAATTTCATGATGGTCATCCTATCTCTCATTCACTCTTATTTTTAGGCTTATCATGTAATTATACCACAAGTCCGTTCCCTTTCACACGGTAATCCGTCAAGTAAAAACACTCTGTGAAGTAAGACAAGAACTCCTGCCATACAGTGCTGGCAGGAGTTCTTGTCTTGTGATGCTGAAAGAGGTTAGTGATGTATTAGTCTTCCCATTTCCACTGGGATACTTCCGGTAAATCAACGCCCTTGTCATGAATGTACTGTTTGTGTTCAACAAGCTTGTCATTCATTTTCTGGAATAGGTAAGCCCCCCGGTTCCCAAGATTCGGGAGTCGTTTCAGAGCGCTGCGGACGAGGTGGAAACGGTCAACATTATTTTGTACGCGCACGTCAAACGGTGTCGTTATAGTCCCTTCTTCACGATAACCGCAGACGTGCATGAGACGGTTATTATGACGATGATAGGTCAGCTCATGGACCAGTTTGGGATAACCATGGAAATTGAAAATGACCGGTTTGTCTTTGGTAAAGAGCATGTCGTATTCGACATCAGTCAGTCCATGGGGATGTTCTGTCTGAGGCAGGAGTTTGAACAGATCCACTACGTTAATGAATCGGATCTTCAATTCTGGCAGTTCTTTCCGCAGAATCGATACGGCAGCCAGAGCTTCCAGTGTCGGCGTTTCACCGGCGCAGGCAAATACGATATCCGGGTCCTGTCCCTGGTCATTGGAAGCCCAGTCCCAGATGCCAATACCCTGGGTGCAGTGTTTGACCGCTTCTTCCATAGAGAGCCACTGCGGACGGGGATGCTTGCTGGCAATGATGACATTGACAAAATTCTGGGTACGCAGGCACGTATCCATGGTTGCCAGGAGGCAGTTTGTATCGGGCGGAAGGAAAATGCGGACGACATCGGCATTTTTATTGGCCATATGATCCATGAAGCCCGGATCCTGATGGGTAAATCCATTATGGTCCTGTTGCCATACAGTCGAGCACATCATGAGGTTCAGGGAGGCAATGCTGTGTCTCCATGGGAGCTGATTGCAGACTTTCAGCCATTTTGCATGCTGGGCTGCCATCGAATCGACAATCCGCGAGAAGGCTTCATAGGTGTCAAAGAAGCCGTGACGGCCAGTCAGAAGATATCCTTCCAGCCAGCCTTCGCACATGTGTTCCGACAGCATGGAATCCATGACGCGTCCAGACGGCGATAAATGATCATCTTCTGCCGTTGCCTGTACATTCCAGTCTCTATTTTCTACATCAAAGACGGCCTGGAAGCGGTTAGAATTGTTTTCATCGGGAGAGAAAATCCGGAAATTCTTTGCATCGTCATTCAGTTTGAAAATGTCACGGATATACGGACCGAGGTTCTGCGTATCCTGGCTGTCTTTTTCCCCGTGATTACCAATGTCAAAGGCATAGTCACGGAAATCAGGCAGCCGCAGTTCTCGGTACAGGATACCACCATTAGCATGAGGATTCATACCGATGCGGCGGTCGCCTTCCGGTGCCAGTGCTCTCAATTCCGGGAGCAGTTTTCCCGTTTCATCAAATAATTCCTCTGCATGATAGCTATGCAGCCAATCGGAAAGGAGCTGCAGATGTTCCGGTTTATCCATGGCAATTGGCACCTGATGGGCCAGGAAATTTCCTTCAATGCGTTTGCCATCGACTACTTTCGGACCGGTCCATCCTTTGGGTGTGCGCAGGATGACCATCGGCCATACGGGGCGTGTGGCATCGTTCTGCTGCCGTGCATGGGCCTGGATTTCTTTGATTCTGGCAATGACCGTATCCATCGTATCTGCCATCAGCCGGTGCATCGTCATGGGATCGTCGCCTTCGACGAAGTACGGTTCCCAGCCGCAACCGTGGAAGAAATCGACCAGTTCCTGGTGGGACATACGCCCGAAGATAGTCGGGTTGGCAATTTTATATCCATTCAGATTGAGGATGGGCAGTACGACACCGTCTGTAATCGGATTGATGAATTTATTGCACTGCCAAGACGTTGCCAGCGGTCCCGTTTCGGCTTCGCCATCACCTACGACAGTAGCGGCAATCAGGTCGGGATTGTCAAAAATAGCCCCACAGGCGTGGGCAATAGAATAACCCAGTTCGCCGCCTTCATGGATGGAGCCCGGCGTTTCCGGAGCGCAGTGGCTGGGCACGCCACCGGGGAAGGAAAACTGTTTGAACAGCTTCTGCATCCCTGCTTCATCCTGAGAGATATTCGGATAAATTTCACTATACGATCCATCCAGATAATCATTGGCAATGAAGAAATTTCCGCCGTGACCCGGGCCGGATAATAAAATCAAATCCAGGTCATAGAGTTTAATCAGGCGGTTCATATGAACGAATACAAAATTCTGTGCCGGTACAGTTCCCCAGTGGCCGACGATTTTCTTTTTTATCATGTCCGGCGTAAGCGGCTTTTTCAGGAGCGGGTTATCCAATAAATACAGCTGGCAGGCTGACAGATAATTGGCAGCACGCCAAAACTTGTTCATTTTTTCCAGATAGGCATTACTTGCTGGTACTTCATTCGTTACCATTTCAGTCATGTTATCCTTCCTTTCTGAATCCTCAGGTACGTCATTTCTGATTACGGCTATATTGTAACATCCTATGTTCAACATTGCAAGAAATATCTCTTGTAATAATCATAAAAAAAAGATAATGCCCTTTGTAAAAAAAGAACGAAACTGTCGCATTACGTATTTACGCTTAATGCAACAGTCTCGTTCATGAGTTTAAAGGTATAACAATAGGAGCTGCCGCTCCGTTATGCATGCGACAGCTCCTATTGTCTTTCTTATAAATCTGACTATCAGACTTCTGCAGCCAGTCTCTTGTAGAATTTATACCGCTTCATAGCAGCAGCTTCGGCTTCCGTAAAGAGCTGATCGGCTACTTCCGGGAAAGTACGCGTCAGTGCAGCATACCGTGTTTCACCCATCAGGAATTCACGATATTTGCCGTTCGGTTCCTTGGAATCGAGGCTGAACGGATTCTTGCCTTCTGCTTCCAGAGCCGGATTGTACCGGTAGAGCGGCCAGTAACCGCATTCGACGGCTTTCTTTTCTTCCATCTGTGCCGTGCTCATGCCCTTGACAAGGCCGTGATTGATGCACGGGCTGTAAGCCAGGACGATAGATGGGCCATCATACGCTTCCGCTTCTTTGAGGGCTTTCATCATCTGAGCCGGGTTAGCGCCCATGGAGACAGAGGCGACATAGATGTGACCATAGCCAATCATAATACGGCCCAGGTCCTTCTTATTGGTCCGGCGGCCGGCAGCAGCGAACTGTGCCACAGCGCCTTTCGGTGTAGCCTTGGAGGACTGGCCACCGGTGTTGGCATATACTTCGTTATCGATGACGAGAACGTTGAAGTTTTCCGTCGTTGCCATGATATGGTCCAGACCACCATAACCGATATCATATGCCCAGCCATCGCCGCCGACGATCCAGACGGTCTTCTTGCCGATGTGTTCTTTGTGAGCCAGGAGATAAGCCACTTCTTCGCCCGCTTTACCTGTAAGCTGTGCTTTTTCCAGTTCGGCAATCAGATCTGCGCTGATCTGTTTCGTCGTTTCGCCTTCATTATGGCAGCCATAGGAGTCGAGCCATTTCTGGATAGCCGCTTTGAGCGAACCTTCATCGATGAGACCAGCCAGTGCTTCGAGATGGTTCTTTACATCTTCCCGCTGCTGATGGAGAGCCAGGTACATGCCGAAACCAAATTCGCCATTATCTTCGAACAGGGAGTTCGTCCATACCGTCCCTTTGCCGTTCTTATCTTTCGTCCAAGGGATGCACGGAAGTGCAGCAGCCCACGCCTGCATACAACCAGCCGGCGTAGCGATATAGAGGCGGTCGCCATACAGCTGGGTCAGCAGTTTGACATACGGTGTTTCGCCGCAGCCTGCGCAGGCGCCGGAGAATTCCAGATACGGCAGTTTGAACTGGCTGCCTTTGACACTGAATTCATCGAGGCCCGTATCTTTGATGCTGACCGTCTGGGCATAGTCCCAGTTTGCCGCTTCTTTGCGCTGGGAATCGAGCGGTGCAAAGGAGAGTGCCTGTACAGGACAGGTCTTAATGCAGGAACCGCAGCTGTAGCAATCGAGCGGAGATACCTGAACGCGGAATTCATATTTTTCAAGGCCTTTGCCGACGGCTTTCTTCGTCACGAAGCCTTCGGGAGCTGCTTTTACTTCACTTTCATCGAGGAGATACGGACGGATAGCGGCATGCGGGCAGACCATAGAGCACTGGTTGCACTGTACGCATTTCGTTACATCCCAGACCGGGACATTGGTTGCAATGCCACGTTTTTCATAAGCCGCGCTGCCTACGGGGTAATCGCCGTTTGCATAAGGCAGGAATTCGCTGACCGGCAGGTCGTCGCCTTTCTGCAGATTGGACGGAATACAGATTCTCTTGACAAAATCAGGCAGATCTTTTGTCATATCTTCGACGGCTTCGTCTTTCGCAGCAGCCCATGTTTCCGGAATCTTGATTTCAACAACACCGGATACGCCGCGTTCAACGGCTTCACAGTTCATATTGACAATCTTTTCGCCCTTGGCCGAATAGGTATTGACGATGGCTTCTTTCATATATTTGACGGCATCATCGATAGGAATAATATTGGCCAGTTTGAAGAAGGCAGCCTGCAGAACCGTATTGGTACGGTTGCCCAGACCTATTTCAGCGGCAATCTTCGTCGCATCGATGGTGTAGAATTTAATATGTTTATTGGCAATCTGACGTTTTACGCTGGCTTTCAGGTGGGTTTCCAGAGCGGCCTGATCCCAGCTGCAGTTGAGGAGGAAGATGCCGCCATCTTTAATTTCACCGACGATATCGTAATCTTTGATATACGCTTCTTTATGACATGCTACGAAGTCAGCCGATTTGACATAGTAGGTCGACCGGATTGGGCGGTTGCCGAAACGCAGATGGGATTTCGTAACGCCACCGGATTTCTTCGTATCATATTCGAAATAAGCCTGAACGTACTGGTCCGTATTATCACCGATAATCTTGATGGAGTTCTTGTTGGCACCAACCGTACCATCGGAACCGAAGCCCCAGAACTTGCAGCTGATGATTCCGTCCGTCTTGACATCCATCGGTACGAGAGGAATAGACAGATTCGTTACGTCATCATTGATACCTACGGTGAAATGCTGTTTCGGGCTGTCGCTCATGAGATGGACAAATACGGATTTGATGTGG
>NZ_ONTA01000147.1:0-10894 GCF_900320625.1 Megasphaera sp. DJF_B143 | reverse complement strand
GCTGGTAAAGAGAAATAAAGATATAGAACGGTTATAGCAAAGGGGCTGCCTGATAGTGAGGCAGCCCCTTCGTTAGAATGAGGTAAAACTTTTGATAACACTGGCAGGTATCGTAAATATACTTACCAGAGATTATCTTCTTCATTGAATTTCCAGTCATAGGGATCCGATATGACTTCCATGGCGGGAATTTTCTGGATATCAGGGATGCAGGCAACGGAGCATTCCAGTTCATTCAGGGAAATCGTATTTTTGATGCGGACCACTTTTGCCTGTGACGGGTCGGGCAGGAAGGAATGGGCAATAGCCATTTCAATGGCATCTTTATCGCTGTTGGCATATAGCGGCATAGCGCCCATGTGGAATGACTTCGCTGTGATGATATTTGTATAGGTCATGGCAAAATCGATTTTATTGACGAAGCGATAGCTGATGATATCGGCTACGCCGGCTCCGGTTGCATTGCCGTGGGCCTTTTCCGTAATATCGAGCAGGACGATTTTTTCGATATCCGGTGCCAGTTTGTGGAAACCTGCAAACTGGCTTTCCCGTTCCGTACGGCCCGTTACGTTGGGGTCCATCCCGGCGCCGCTGATTTCCTTGCCGACTTCATCGATGACCAGCACGTCGATACGGGGCAGCAAAAGGTGGGGCATTTCTGCCCGTGCCAGCTGCTGCAGGCGGGCATCTTCTTCAAATAAACGGGGAGTCGGGATGACTTCCAGGTGGCCGATATGGTCGGAGGGACTCTGAGTCAGCCCGACCGAGAAAAATACCCGTACTTTCTTCAGGAAGGCTTCCGATACGCGTTCCAGGTTTTCACCGAAGTGATCGTAGCCCAGGGAATGAAATGCGCTGGCGCCGCGGTGTTTTCCCACGCCGATGCAGATCATTTTCAAGAGACCCGATTCATGGGGCGCTTTGAAATGGGTGTGCGGTTTGATTTTGTTGAACAGAATGATCCCGTCGGCTTCGTAGGCGGCTTTGTCGCAATAGACCGGCATGCCATCGGGAAGCTGATCTACCTGTACCGTTTCCATGGTGGAGATGACCGGTACGCCCAGGTACTCTTCGCAGATGCCGAACTGGGCCAGATGCTGTTTCTGTCCTTCTGCTGTCGCACCGGCATGACTGCCCATGGCCGGGAAAATAAAGGGGCTGGCTCCCCATTCCTGCAGCTGGCGGCACAAAAGGCGGAGCAGTTCTTTGTAATACGGTACGCCACGGCTGCCGGCCGTAATGCCGATACGCTGGCCTTTTACAGCCGGAGCCAGTTCGCCTTCATGGGCGGAGAGCTGCTTCTGTAGTTCGCCTACGGGATCGGTCAGGTATTCATCGGGAAAGGTCTGGCGGACGCGGACCATATGAGGAATCGTGATGCCATCAGTGAGCGATTTTTTGTCGAGTTTTGGGAATTTCATACATAGTACCTCCTTTGCCGGTATTCTCAGTAAGTGGGAACAAAGATGAAACCGGACGATGAATTCTTTACCTATAGTATACCACTAGTTCATAAAACTATGATTAAAAGGTATAGAATAGACACCTGGCTTGACAGAAATGCGTAGCAGAAGGTACGCGAAAAGGCTGTCCTGCAGGTTTGGGCAATAATCCGCAGGGCAGCCTGTAACAGATTTCCTATATTTCCATTAATATATTATGATTCATCGAGAAGGCGAAGTTTGGTGTCGAGGCGGTCCAGTGCCTCCTGCATATGGCGCATCCGTTCGCTCAGACGCTGCTTTTCCTGCAGGAGGATTTTCCGGCGGGCAGACCGGGTATCACCATCCTGGCGGTATAATTTCAGATAGGCAGCCAGACCTTCAATTGAGACATCGGCGGCACGCATGCATTTGATGAACGCAATACTGGCACAATTTTCATCGGTATATTCACGGATACCGTTTTTATTGCGCGGCACCTGGCTGATAAGGCCGATTCGTTCATAATATCGCAATGTATCAGGGGTCAGATTATACTTTTCACTGACTTCTTTGATCTTCAATGGTATCACCTCTTAGTCCGTATTATAAATGATGGAGTACAGTCTAAGTCAACAGGTCTTTTGACGGTATTTTACGCTATCTTACGCTATCTTACGCTTGCTTTGAACTTGTGCCTTTTCATAAAAATGCTCCCTTCCCGGTAAACAAGCTTGTATTGTGTCACTTGTCTACCGGGAAGAGAGCATATCATGAGCAGACTGACCGCCTGATGGGGCAGCTTTTTGCGAAATTGTATTTCTTAAAATAAATGCTTGAGCCAGAGCAGGGCGACGGCAGCACCGGAGCAGAGGACGGCAATGGCGATGATGATAGGGAAGCCCAAGGGGTCTTCGGCCCAGGGAACGGGAACGTTCATACCCCAGAGGCTGAAGATGATCGTCGGCACGGCCAGGATGATCGTAATCGAGGCGAGAAATTTCATGACAATGTTGAGATTGTTGGATATGATCGATGCGAAAGTATCGGACATGTTCATGAGGATGTTGGAGTACATTTCGACCATTTCGATAGCCTGTTTGTTTTCGATGATGACGTCTTCCAGGAGGTCTTCGTCTTCTTCGTACATCTTGAGCAGATGATGCAGGGCCGTGTTACGGCGCAGGCGCATGAGTTTTTCCATGACGATGCCGTTGCCTCGCAGGGCCGATGTGAAGTAAGTCAGTGATTTCTGTAATTCCAGCAGCAGGAAGAATTCTTTATTCTGCATGGAATGGCGCAGGTCTTTTTCGATGTCATCGGTCCGGTGGTTGATCTGCTGCAAATACCGCAGGAAGAGCGTCGCCGTGCGGTACAGAATCTGGAAGAGAAAGCGCGTTTTTTTGAATGTATAAAACAGGGGATATTTGTTTTCCGTGAAGGTGCGCATGACTTCCGTTTCCTGAATGCACAGGGTAATGATGAAGTCCGGCGTGATGAAGATGCCCAGCGGCAGTGTATCATAGCTGTCTGTTTCCAGGATGATAGGAATGTTGATGACGATGAAGATATAATTGTCTTCCAGTTCCACGTGAGACCGTTCTTCCGTATCCAGGGAAGTCTTGAGGACGTCCGTCGGAATTTCCGTTACCATGGAAACGAGCTGGAGATCTTCTGAATCGGGGTTGACTACATGTATCCAGGAGCCTTTCTCAGCAGAGGCGAGAGAAATATTGTCTTCCAGATGGCCATTATTGTGTTTATAGACTTGAATCATGATGGCAGCCCCTTTCCCTTTGTATGTGTTGTAAGTCCAAACTACAATATAATCATAATTTACTCATTCGTCAAGAGAAAAGGCCATATTAAATGTAAGGATCCGGTAAAATCGCAGCTGCCTGCCTCTGGCAAGGTAATGGTGGCGGGGAATAGGGGAATTTGCTATAATAAAATGGCTTTATTTTCTATGATATGGGGGAATGGATTATGTTGGCTGTCATACTCAATGGTTGTATGACTTCTTTGGGAGCGCTTATTGGATTTTTTCTGAAACGGGGGATTCCCCAGCATTATACGCAGGCCATTTTCGGCGTCATTTCTCTGTGTGTCGCCGTCATGGGGATACAGGCTGCCGTAGCGACGCAGAATCTCATCCTCGTACTGGCCAGTATGATCGTAGGTACGCTGGTTGGGACGGCGCTGCATATAGAGGACCATATGCAGCAGTTCGGGGAATTTCTGAGAAAACGGCTCCGTGCAGGCAATGAATCGAATTTCGTCAAGGGATTTGTCACCTTGTCTTCCATGCAGATCATCGGTGCCATGGCAATCCTGGGTCCGGTCCAGGCAGCTCTCGGTAATAATGAACTGTTGTATTTTAAGAGCGTCCTCGATTTTACGTCGGCTTTTATCTTTGCGACCATATACGGCCTGGGAATCGTGCCGGTGGGACTCGTCGTCCTGGTGTACCAGGGATTGTTCTACGTGCTGGCAACACTCTTTCTGCCGCTCATGACGGCCGATGTCATCCGGGAGCTCAATGCCGTAGGCGGCATCATGATCCTCGGGATAGCCCTCAACATGTTCGGCACGACAAAGTTGAAAATTGCTGATTTCCTCCCGGCCTTGTTCATACCGATGATTTATTATCATTTCATCGGCTGAGAAAAAACTGTAACAAATGGCATGATAGAGTCATTTGTTGCGGTTTTTTTATTACTCATTCTTTTCCACTCCTATATTGGTGTTTTCACATATCTATGGTATGATAGAATATGTTTATTACAGCAGAAAGACTATGGGTATGACGACAGACTCCTATCCATAGGGATATCTGGATGGGAAAGTTGGCAGCCTATGCAATTACTAAAGATGGAGCTGCGGGGATTTAAATCGTTCGCAGATAAGACAACACTGACATTTGATAAAGGCATCACGGCTATTGTCGGGCCGAACGGCAGCGGCAAGAGCAATATTTCCGATGCCATCCGCTGGGTCATGGGCGAACAGAACGTCCGCCAGCTGCGCGGCCAGAAGTCGGAAGATATTATCTTTTCCGGTACGGAAAAGCGGCGTCCCCAGGGTGCGGCCGAAGTATCTTTGTATTTCGACAACAGCGACCATCAGCTCGACGTCGAATTTACGGAAGTCGTCGTGACACGACGCATATTCCGTTCCGGTGAAAGTGAATTTTTCATTAATAAGCGGCCGTGCCGTCTCAAGGATATTCATCTCCTCTTTGCCGATACGGGCATCGGCCAGGATTCGATGGCCGTCATCGGCCAGAACCGGGTAGACCGCATCCTGAACAGCAAGCCGGAAGAACGGCGGATCATCTTCGAAGAAGTGGCTGGTATCAGCCGCTATAAAAGCCGCAAACAGGACGGGTTGCGCAAGATAGAAGAAACGGAACATAACCTCGAACGCATCCACGATATGATGAGTGTATTGGAAGACCAGCTGGAACCGATGAAAGAACAGGCACAGCGGCTGCAGACGTTCCGGGAACTGGACGGCGAACGGCTGGCCTATGAAGGTACGCTGGCCCTGCAGGAATTGCGCAACGCCGAACGACTTCTTTCCAAAGCGGAAAATAACCGCATCACGGCTCAGCAGGAACGGGATACAGTCACGGCAAAACTGGAACAGGCGGCAGCCCTGCGGAAGCAGCTGGTGACGCGCATGGAAAAAGAAAATTCGGCCCTGCAGCGCCTCGATGAAGAGACCCTGGCCGTCCACAATGAACTGGACAGCATGAAGAGCCGGCACGAAGCCTTTTCCAGCCGCCAGCAGGAACTGGCCGAATCGTTCTGCCAGGCCGGGCAGGATGTCCAGGCAGCGGAAAAAAAGGAAGGGCAGATCAAGGAACAAAAGGCCGCTTATACAAGTCAGCTGGAAGGGAAAAAACAGGAACGGGATGCAGCCCGTCAGGGCCTTTCCCTGACAGAGGAACTGTTCCGCCAGGCCGGGGAAAAAGCCTGCAAAACTGCCGATGCCCTGGCACAGGTGCAGACAGAGAGTGCCCGGAGGCAGCAGGATGTATTCGTCCTGACACGGGATATGGAAGATTTGCGCCGCCGCCTGGAAGAGAACCGCAGTCAGGCCGGCGGACTGGAACAGGCGAAGACGGATCAGGAACAGGCTGCATCCCGCATGGCCGGTGCCGTGCAACAGGTCAGGGATGATCTGGAACAGGCCAGACAGCAGTTCCAGTCTTCGTCGGCTCTTTGTAAGACGTGGGAAGCAAAGCAGCAGGAGGCCAATGAGCAGCTCCGGAAGGCAGAACAGGTGTACCGCAGCCTGCAGGGAAAGACGGCGGCCCTTTCCCAGCGCATACGCGTGCTGGAAAGCATGGAACAGGAACATGAAGGACTGGGCCGTGCCGTAAAAGCCGTATTACTGGCACAGCTTCCGTGGCGGCCGCGTATCTGTGGCGTCGTCGGCGAATTGTGTACCATACCGGCAGCTTACGCGACGGCCCTGGACATCGCCCTGGGCGGAGCATCCCAACACGTGGTGACCGACGATGAACGGACGGCCCGGCAGGCTATTTCCTATTTGAAAGAACGCCATGCCGGCCGGACGACCTTCCTGCCGCTGGATACGGTGCGGCCCCGCAGCCGGACCCGTGACGAAGAAGCGGCTTCTGCCATGGCAGGCATCATCGGCTTTGCCGACGATCTGATACAGTATGACGACAAGTACAAGCCTGTTTTTTCGTCTCTCCTCCATAAGACGCTCGTAGCAGAAACGGCCGATGCCGCCTCTGCCGCAGCCCGGGCATACCAGCACCGGCTGCGTATCGTCTGCCTTGATGGGACATTGTTCAATGCCGGGGGCTCACTGACTGGCGGCAGCGTAAAAAACCGGGAAGGATCCCTCATCAGCCGGCGGGCGGCCCTGCAGGATTTGAAGCAGGAAGCGGCGGCAGCGGAGAAAAAGCTGCAGGAACTGGTCCAAAGGGGAAATGACCTGCGCCGCGCGGCCGGCGAAGCAGACAAGGCCGCATCCCGGCAGCAGCAGACCTGCCGGCAGGCCGATATGGAGCAGCAGAAACTGCAGCTTAGCCTGCAGAGCATGGAACGGGAAGAACAACAGGCCCGGGAACGGGCCCGTGAAGCCGGACAGACCTTGCAGAAGCTGTATGCGGCCCGGTCGGACATCCAGGCAGAGCTGGTACAGAAAGAGGAAACGTACGCAGCCTGGATGGACGAAAAGCCGGCCGATACGAAAGTACTGGAAGAAGAACAGCAGCGGGCACAGGACGAACTGGAACAGTGCCGTCATGCCCTGACCGACCGGCAGGTAGCGCTGGCTACCCTGGAAGAACAGATCCGTCATCTGGAAGAGCAGATCCGCCAGCACGAAGAATTGTCCCGGCAGGCCGCCGATGCCTCGAAAGAAGCGGCAGACCGGCTGGCATCCATCGGGCGGCGTCAGGACGAAACGCGGCAGCTGCTGCAGGACCTGACAACGCATATCCGGGAAAAAGAAAAAGAAACGAAGGCCAAGGATGAGAAAAAAAAGGCCTTTTATGCTTCACGGGAAGCCGATTTTGAGAAGAGCCGGGAGCTGGAACAGCAGATAAACGACTTTAGGGACGAACAGGAACAGTGGAATCAGCGCGTCCATGCGGCAGAAGTGCAACAGGAAAAGTACCGTGGCGAGATTGAACGGGGAGAAGAACACCTGGCCCGGCAGGGACTGAGCCGGGAAGCGGCGATGAAACGGCGCCGCGAAGGCTCTCTCCGCGAATTGAATGAACACGTATCGCGTTTGCGTCAGCAGATTGCCGGCCTGGGACAAATCAATCCCAATGCCGATACGGAATATCAGAACGCCGTAGATAAACGGGACTTTTACCATCGCCAGTGCGAAGACCTGCTGGAATCGCGGAAACGGCTGCAGATCGTCGTGGCAGAAATCGACCAGGCCATGTCCAGTCAGTTCAGCCAGGCTTTTGCTGAGATTGCCCGTCATTTCCAGCGCATATTCAGCCAGCTTTTCGGCGGGGGCACGGCCCATATTTCCCTGACCGGCAGCCAGGATGTCCTGCAGTCCGGCGTGTCCATCCTCATTCAGCCGCCGGGAAAGAAACAGCAGCCACTGACGCTCCTTTCCGGCGGTGAACGGGCGCTGACCGTCATTGCCCTGCTGCTGGCATTCCTGGCCTACCATCCGGCACCATTCGTGCTGTTTGACGAAGTTGATGCAGCCCTCGATGAAGCCAATGTCATCCGCATGGCCAGGTATATGAAGAATTATAGTGGCACGACCCAGTTCATCGTCATCACCCACCGGCGCAAGACGATGGAGGCAGCCAATACGCTCCAGGGCCTGACCATGGAAGAAAAAGGCGTATCCCGCCTGCTTACCGTTAAAGTAGACGATATGATAGAGAAAGGAAGTTAATTATGGGATTTTTTTCAAGATTACGCAAGGGATTGGAAAAAACGAAAGGCTCGCTCATTAAGAACATCGAGACCGTCGTACGCGGGTATGCCAAAATTGATGACGAGATGTACGATGATCTGGAAGCGGTCATGCTCACCGGCGATATAGGAGTGGAAACGACGGAATATCTTCTCGACCAGATCCGCAGCGGCGTAAAGAGCCGGGAAATCCAGAATGGCGATGATGTCATTCCTTACCTGGAAAAGTGCATCGTAGCCCTTCTGGAAGAAAATAACGACCCCGTACCGGATTGCACCGGTACGACCGATGTCATCTTTATCGTCGGCGTCAATGGCGTCGGCAAGACAACGACGATTGGCAAGCTGGCCAAATACTATACCCAGCAGGGCAAATCGGTCATGCTGGCCGCAGGCGACACCTTCCGGGCAGCGGCGGCAGAACAGCTCACTATCTGGGCGGACCGCACGGGCGTCCCTATCGTGAAGCATCAGGAAGGAGCCGATGCGGCGGCAGTCGTCTTCGATGCGACGGCGTCGGCCAAGGCTCATCATACGGATATCCTCCTCGTCGATACGGCCGGCCGTCTGCAGACGAAATCCAACCTCATGGAAGAATTGCGGAAAATGGCCCGCGTGGCCTCCCGCAATATCGAAGGGGCACCGCAGGAAACGCTGCTGGTCCTCGATGCGACGACCGGGCAGAATGCGGTCAGCCAGGCCAAGTTGTTCGGCGATGTCGTACCGCTTACGGGCGTCGTTCTCACCAAGTTGGATGGCACGGCCAAGGGCGGTGTCATTTTATCGGTCAAACGGGAACTGGGCGTACCTGTGCGCTGGGTCGGCGTCGGTGAAGGCGTCGATGACCTGCGCCCCTTTGATGCGGCCCAGTTTGCCGATGCCCTCTTTGACCGCAATGTAGAAAAGAGAGAACAAGAAGAGGATTAATTCTGGAAGGGTGGGATTTTCATGTATGCAGGAAATATCAGGCAATGGGAGACGGAAGTACAGGCACTGCCGGAATGGCTGCGGCCCTGGATCAAAGAACTGGCCTCCCTTCATACGTCATTGCTCAAACCGGGACGGCATGAACTTCCGGGAGCGAATTTCTTCAATATCGATGAAGTCATGACGGAAAACGTGTCGGCACGTAAGATAGAAGCGCACCGGTCTTACATCGATATCCAGATGGTACTGGCCGGGAGAGAATACATCGGCTGGCAGCCTCTGTGCCGCTCGGGCAAGGTCGTAGAAGCACGGCCCGATGATGACATCTGGTTCTACGACGGTTCTTATGAAGATGATACGCAGGTCCTCATGACACCGGGTACCTTTGCTATCTTTCTTCCCGGCGACGGCCACCGCCCGTTGTGTGCTCCTCACGGGCTGTGCGGTCCCGTCCGTAAAATCATTATGAAAATCCATATCTGAGAGGACATATCATGAATGTATTACAGGAAGCGGGAGAGGCGCTGCAGCGGTTGCGGCAGAAACGCCCTCTCGTCCATCATATAACTAATGTCGTCACCATCAATGATTGTGCCAATGCGACTCTTGCCATAGGGGCATCGCCGACCATGACCTGGGCTCCCGCTGAAGTAGGAGAATTGGCCGGAGCTGCTTCGTCGCTGGTCCTCAATATGGGAACGCTTCAGCCCTGGACGATAGATGCGATGGAACGGGCCGGTAAAGCGGCAGCAGAGAAGAATGTCCCCATCGTGCTGGATCCCGTAGGTGCCGGTGGTACGACGTACCGGACGCAGGGCGCACTGCAGCTGGCAGCACGGCTGCCCCTTACCGTTATCCGGGGCAATATGAGCGAAATGATGTGCCTCGCTGCAGGAAGAAGCGGAATCAATCCCGGAGTGGACAGCCATGACAGAGAAGTCATGACCATAGAAAAAGTCCGCCATCTGGCGCGGCTGCTGAAAACGACAGTGGCCATTACTGGCCCGGTTGATGCCGTATCCGATGGCCGGCGCAGCGTCCTCCTGGGAAATGGGACGCCTCTCCTGACCTATGTGACAGGAACGGGCTGTATGACGACATCGCTCATCGCGTCCTTTGCGGCCGTGTCCGGCCCGTTTACGGCGGCTGTAAGCGGCATCCTCTCCATGGGAATTGCCGGGGAAACAGCAGCCCGCCTGTCCCAGGGGCCGGGTACGTTTCACCTGCATCTTATCGATGCGTTATACCAGTTGCAAACAGAAACATATCTTACCTGTGGAAAGGTCCTGAATTACGATGAATAATCAAAATGTATACTTGAAGAAACTCACCTTTACAGCTATTTTTATTGCTCTCGGCGTTCTCCTGGCCCCTCTTGTATCGTTCCCGTTTGGGGGCGCCCGTGTATTTCCCCTGCAGCATTTGATTAATGTCCTCCTGGCCGTTCTGCTGGGATGGCGCTATTCGGTTGCCGGTGCTTTCTGTATTTCTTCTATCCGCATCGCCCTGGGAGTCGGCACCATTCTGGCTTATCCGGGCAGCATGATCGGCGCCTGCCTTTCGGGGATTCTGTATAAGAAGACCGGGTCCATCTGGGGCGCCGTCGTCGGGGAAATTTTTGGTACGGGCATACTGGGCGGACTGGTTGCCTACCCTCTGGCCGCCTTCATCCTCGATTCCAAAGCCGTTGCCCTCTGGTTTTTTGTCGTCGCCTTCCTGCCTAACACATTCATCGGTGCCATCTGCGGGGCTGTCTTCCTCAAAATCATTCCGCTGAAACGGATGGTCGAAGACATGCTGAAACGATAACAGAATAGATAGTTCTAAAACGAAACAAATTCCTGCGGGACTGTAGATTTTCATTGACTAATGCAGTCCCGTATATTAAACTATAAATTGGTACTGAGTTTTCTATTTGAGTTTTTAATGATTTTTGAGACTTGTGTTGGTTTGAAGTGGAGGATGGATAGGGTGAGTGCATGAATATAGATATGCGTGAACAAATTTTACAGGCATCATTAGATGAGTTGCGCATGCATGGTCCGAATTTCCACATGGATGATCTGGCCCGCCGTCTCCGCATCAGCAAGAGAACCTTATATGAACATTTCTCGT
>NZ_ONTA01000089.1:0-9353 GCF_900320625.1 Megasphaera sp. DJF_B143 | reverse complement strand
TGAAGACGGCAGGCATCCGGGTTACCCGTATTGCCCGGGGCCTTCCCATGGGCGGAGATATTGAATATGCTGATGAGGCTACTCTGGCCGGTGCCGTAGCTAATCGGCAGGAAATGTGAGGACTTTATGGATTTCTACGGCATTGGCATCGGTATCGTCATTCTCGTGCTGGTGCATAAACTGATTCTGGCACCGCTTCGCCATCTTCTGGGAAACGTCGTTATCGGATTGCTGCTCTTATATGGGGTCAACCATTTCGGCTATCTCCTGGGCTTGGCTCATGTGCCTATTACTCTCATAACGGGAATTCTGGTCGGTATTTTCGGCCTGCCCGCCGTAGCTGTTCTTACGTTGTTCTATACGTTTTTCTGAAATTCCGAAAGAAGGAAATATGGTGCGAATCAAAAAATGGGCAGCAGCAGCCCTTGCTGCCGTCTTCGCTGCCGCAATCCTTTCTGGTTGTGGCAACAGCGTGACTACGAAAACGGAAAGTGTAACGAAATCGGACCATCCTGTGGCCCTGACACTTGATGCAAATATTACGGCCCTGCACATGACCAATGTAGTGCCTAAGCTTTCGGGCAAACTCGTCTCGACGCCCCTTACGGTAGGACAGGAAGTCAAAGCCGGCGAAGTAGTCGTACAGGTCGATTCGGCTCCATACCAACAGAGCGTCAGTGATGCCGAAGCACAGCTGGTAGCAGCGTCTTCTGCTGCCGCAGCGGCTCCGGTATATCAGGCTCCGGCTGCCAGCAGTGGTGGTGACAGTGGCCAGCGGGCGAAGCTCGATGTCTGGTATAATGAAGGAGCTATTTCCAAAGTCGAATACAACCAGATGATGGCCCGTACGGCTCCTCCAGTTCAGTCTGCTCCTGTTCAGGAAGCCGCGCCGGCTGTCGATTCGGGGCGCATTGCCCAGCTGCAGCAGGCTGTCCAATCGGCCAGGGAAATGCTGAGCAACGCTACGATTTATTCGCCTATTGACGGGCGTGTCACCTCTGTAGCCGATAATCCGTCTGTTGCCGTTGCCGGCAATGTCCTGGCCACGATTCAGCAGATGACGCCGTTGGTAGCGACGTTTGCCGTACCGGAAGATTATATAGAGGCACTGCAGACTGCCAAGAGTAATGGCACCATCAAGGTATCTATCATTGCTCCGTCTGGCGAGTCGGAAACAGGGGAGCTGACCTATCTTTCTGAAGTGAAGGATCCGGCAACGGGCTCCTATATGGCCAAGATTACATTTAATAACGACAAGAATCTGTTCGTGCCCGGCGAATTTTATCATGTCCGCCTTTCGACACCACAGGAAGTATCCCAGATTACCGTACCCAAAACAGCTGTCAAGACGAAAGACAGTGGAGATTTTGTCTATATCGTTAATGACAAGGGGCTGGCCGATGCCAGGTCTGTCCTGACGGGGGATGAAGAAGCCGGACGGGTAGTCATCCTGAACGGCCTTAGTGAAGGAGAAAAGGTAGTCATTGATCCGCCCGATTCACTGGAAATCGGTATGAAAGTCAATACGTAGGAAGAAAGCAGGCGATTCCATGAATATAGAAGACACAGGTAAAAGAGGGCGGCAAAATAGTCTGCTCAAATCATTGGAAAAAAGTCTCGATGTCCTCGATATTTTTGTCGAATGCAATACCGGTCTGACTTTGAAAGAAATAGCGGCCCGGACTGACCTCAATACTTCGACGGCTTTCCGCATCGTCAATACACTGGAACGTCGTCAGTATCTGACGCGCAACGAAGCATCCAAACAGTACCGGCTGGGTCCGAAAGCACTGGCTCTGGGATATTCCTCCCATTGGACAGAAAACGTCGTGACCTTGGCTAAACCGTATCTGCGGCGGCTGCAGCAGATTTTCAATGAAACGGCCAGTATTTATGTGGCCGAAGGAGACAGTCGTATCTGCCTGGATCATGTAGAAAGCACCCATTCGTTGCGCCGCGTTATTCCCATGGGCGAATCGCTGCCTATCTATAAAGGTGCTGCCGGCAAAGTGCTTCTGGCCTGGGCTAGCAAGGCCGAACGGAACCGGGTCATCGTCCAGTATGGCAATTTGTCGGAAAGTGAGTTTGCCTCTATCCGGCACAATGGTTATGCCATTACCCAGGATGAAAGCGAACACGGTCTGTTTGCTCTTTCCGTTCCGATTTTCAATTTTGAGGAACAAGTCATCGCTTCACTGACCATAGCCGGTCCGAGCATGCGGTTTTATGATTCTATCCGGCAGAAGATGCTCTTTACCATGAGCCAGTATGCCTATGAAATATCCTATTCACTGGGTTATCGCAAAGACAAAGATAAGGATAGATAAATGAATAGCGGAATGATAGAATCGAAGTGGCCGGAAAAATGGTATGAAGAAGATGTCTGTCAGGTTGCCCGGCATCTTCTGGGGGCTGTTCTGGTACACGTTACAGAGAATACAGTCTATGCCGGCCGTATCGTCGAGACCGAGGCTTATGGAGGAACATATCATGGCTGGCCTGATGATGCGGCCCACAGTTACCACGGCAGGACGGCCCGGACAGAGCCGATGTTCCAATCCGGAGGCTGCAGCTATGTCTATCAGATTTATGGCATGTATTACTGTATGAATGTTGTGACCGGTCGTGCCGGCAGTGGGGAAGCCGTCCTCATCCGGGCTGTAGAACCTCTTTCCGGTCTGGATGATATGTTCCGCAACCGTAACATGGATAACCGTACCCGGGGTCCGTATCATCTGACCAACGGACCGGGAAAACTCTGTCAGGCCATGGAAATCACAAAATCACAGAATCAACTGGATCTCTGTGGTGATGAATTGTACATTGCTGAGCCGGTTATGCGCCAACCACTGCAGATAGCATGTTCTGCGCGCATTCATGTAGACTATGCCGAAAAAGGGAAGACTTTTCCCTGGCGTTATTATATTGAAAATAGTAAATTCGTATCCCGGCCATGAATCGATGGTACTTGAGGATCGGCGTTCATATACTTAGGGGGAGATTATTATTATTGAATTTAGAGAAATCCGTCTGGAAGATAAACCGATTATAGATGATTATTTTCAGCAGAAGCGGTATGAACAGGCTGATGCAACATTCATGACGCTGTTTGCCTGGCAGAAGCCCTATGAAATCCAGTGGGCTGAAGAAGACGATGTCATGTATATCCGTTCCGGCCGTGGCAAAAAGCAGTTCTGGATTCCGCCATTTGCCAAAAAAGACGGCAGCTTTTTAAAGGGCGTACAACGGATGCACGAATGGTTTGATGAACATGGCTATCCTTTCCTCATGAAAGGGGTAACGCCGGCAGCTGCCGAACGGATCCGGACACTCTGTGAAGACTGTTATGAATTTACGCCGGACCGGGATAACTACGAATACGTGTATCTCACACAGGACCTCATCAACTTATCAGGAAAGAAATTCCGTCAGAAAAAGAATAACCTCAATCATTTCCGCAATCAGTACATCGGAAACTGGGAATACGTGCCTATTACAGAAGAAATTTTTGATGAATGTATGGAAGCGGAAAAGACATGGTATGACCAGCATGAAGAACAGGATGACGATGAAGAACTTCTGGGTGAACGCCACGCCATCGAAGAAGTATTCAATAACTGGGAAATCCTTCAGCCGACGGGCGGCGCCATCCGCATGTATAATAAGATCGTCGCTTTTTCCATTGGTGAAATGCTCAATGATGATACGGCAATCATCCATTTTGAAAAGAGCGATCCCAATATCCGTGGCCTGTATCAGGTCATTAATCATGAATTTGTCGTTCATGCCTGGCCTCACACGACTTATATCAACCGGGAAGAAGATATGGGTATACCCGGTCTGCGTCATTCCAAGGAATCATACAACCCGCACCATTATGTAGAAAAATTTGACGTGACATTGAAAAAATAAAAACGGAGGCTGTCCCTGCATGACAGCCTCTTTCTTATAGAGAAAGGGGAGGTTTCTATGAATTTCCGTTTAGCTGGCGAACAGGACAGAGGGCTGGTGGAAAGTCTATGGGATTACTGTTTTGAACATCGGGAAGATCCGTTTTTCCAGTGGTATTTTAAAAATTTCTATAAACCGGAACAGGTTCTCATGGGGTTTCAGGGTGATCAGATGGCCTGTCTGACCCATCTCAATCCCTATACACTGAATCTCCGGGGCAGACAAGTGCAGACATCCTATATTGTCGGATTGGCAACGCATCCGGCAGCCCGGCGCGGCGGTGTCGGTGGCAAACTACTTACGGCAGCTCTGGAAGAAATGAAACGGCGCGGTCATTATGTCAATATCCTCATGCCCAGCAAGGCCGGTTTCTATCAGCCCTACGGTTATGAATTATACTGTCATCAGTGGAAAGAAACGCTTCCTCTCGATGCTCTGCGCCCTCTTACGGACCGGACGCTCCACTATGGATTTATTACCAGCCCGGATGAATGGACTTATCTGGCGCCGGTATACGATGCCTATACGCGCAATCTTTCCGGTTATGCCGTCCGGGATGAACAGAGCTGGCGCAGCCATATCAGCGCCCAGCTGGCGGAAGGCAATATCGCCGTCTGCCTCGATGGTGACCGGCCGGTCGGATATCTCTTTTATCAGCTCGGTGAACCGACTATCGTAAGCGGGGAATTCGTGTATGCTACAGCCAGGGGCAAGAAGGGACTTCTGAATTATATCTATAACCACCGCTCACAGGGCGATACATTCCAGTGGAATGAAGGAATCCACGACCAATCATACCGCTTCTATCCCGATGGCAAACAGGGCCATGAAACGATGCCCTTCATGACCGGCCGTATTGTCGATGTCAAAGGAGCGCTGGAAGAACTGCCATACCGGGCGGAAGGAAGTCTGACATTCCGGACAGATGACCCTCTGGCCGATTGGAATACAGGGACATGGCGCCTGACGGTGCAGGATGGCACAGCCAGCGTAGAAAAACGGCCTGATGGAGAAATGACCGATGCTGTCATGCCTATTGGCACCCTGGCTCTCCTCGTATTTGGGGCGATGGACGTCGATGATCTCGTTTTCAACGAAAAAATACAGGGAACAGATCGGGCACTGGAAATATTGCAGACCTTGTTCCCAAAAGAAAAATGCTATATCAATGAATGGTATTGATTACAGGCTTGTTCTCCTGCAGGACAGTGGTGATGAGCAGATATGCAGGAATAGTAATTGACTTTTATAAATCGGATGGGTATAATAAATCCGTGATGAGTTACATAATAAAGACTCCAGTGGCGCTGGAGTCCGGGAAAAAGGAATGGCTGTTGTACGCTGATAGCGTGCGGCAGCCTATTTTTTTTGTTGGTTATTCATCATATGTCTATGTGTATTACAAAAGCATGGATGTATCATTTTTTTGTTTTTATGATAACAGGAGGTCTATCTATGGCTACAGAAGTCACGAAAGAATTTATCGTAGGCATGCCGAAAGCAGAATTACATTTGCACATCGAAGGTACTCTGGAACCAGAATTAAAATTAAAACTGGCTCAGAAAAATCATGTAGATATCGGTCAGACTACGATCGAAGAAGTACGGGCATCATATCAGTATGACGACCTGGCTTCATTCCTGGCTGTATATTATCCTGCCATGAATGTATTGCAGACAGAAGATGATTTCTATGATTTGGCCATGGAATATATTCATCATGCCGCAGAAAATAATGTCCGTCATGCTGAAATTTTCTTTGATCCCCAGGCACACACGAGCCGTGGTATCGCTTTTGAAACCTTCATCAACGGTTTATACCGGGCTACTGTCGATGCCCGGGCACTCAATATCGATGCCAGACTGATTATGTGTTTCTTACGGGATATGTCCCGTGAATCGGCCCGCAAAACGCTGGAAGAATCCCTTCCGTACTGCGATAAGTTCATTGGTGTCGGCCTCGATTCAGACGAACACAATAATCCGCCCATGAAATTTTTCAATCAATTTACCCAGGCTGAACAGTATGGCCTGCATCTTACGGCACATGCAGATATCGACCAGAAAGATTCTATTGAACACATCCGTGAACTGCTGGAAGTTATCGGCGTCGAACGGATAGATCATGGCACCAATATCGTTGAAGATCCTGATCTGGTTGCCTACGCAGCCAATCATCATATCGGCTTTACGACATGCCCGCTGTCCAATACGTTCGTACGGCCTGAAATGAAGGGACCGGAAGTACTGGAATTGCTCGATAAGGGCGTCAAGATCTCGGCACACTCCGATGATCCTGCGTATTTCGGCGGATATATCAGTGATAATTACTATGCCCTGGCAGATGCTTTCAACCTGACGAAAGAACAAGTAGTGATGCTGGCGCGGAATTCCTTTGAAACATCCTGGATCAGTAAAGAACAAAAGGCTATTTATATTGCCGAACTGGAAGAATATGCAAGAACCCATTAAGAAAATCGCAGTGCAACAGCGTGTCTATTTATTTATATAATGAGGGGTACTTATTTTTATGTCTAGCAACCAATCTATGGGAATTTTGGATAAAGTCTTTCATTTATCTGAAAACAATACAACAGTAAAGAGGGAATGTCTGGCAGGTCTGACGACATTTGTCTCCATGGCGTATATTCTCTTTGTCAATCCGATTATCCTGGGAGATGCGGGTATGGATGCCGGTGCTGTTTTTACGGCTACGGCCTTATCAGCTATCATGGGCTGCCTGCTCATGGGTTTTTTGGCTAATTATCCGATTGCTATCGCCCCAGGTCTGGGTGACAACGCCTTCTTTACTTATTCGGTCGTCCTTGCCATGGGTATTCCCTGGCAACAGGCCATGGGCGGTGTTTTCATCGCGTCCATTTTGTTTACGCTCGTTTCCTTTTTTAAGATCCGGGAAATCATCATCGATGCGATTCCTCAGGATTTGAAATATGCTATGGCTGCTGGTATCGGCATTTTCATTTCCTTCGTGGGATTGCAGGGAGGAGGTATCGTCATTGGCGATCCCTCTTCTCTGGTAGCAATCGGGTCGTTTAAAGTTCCGACGACCTGGCTTACTATCTTTGGTGTTTTCGTAACGGCTATCCTAATGGCAAAGAAAGTGCCTGGATCCATCTTTTACGGTATCGTCCTGACGGCTGTCATGGGACTGGTGACACAGATAATACCGCCTCCGGAAAGCATTATTTCCATGGCGCCGAGTCTGGATCCGACGTTCGGTGTAGGCGTGACGAATATGGCGTCTATTCTTACAGATCCTCAGATGTGGGCTGTAGTGATCATCTTTTTCCTGGTGGCCTTTTTCGATACGGCTGGCACGCTCATCGGACTGGCACAACAGGCCGGAATTATGCATAATGGCAAAATGCCCCGCATCGGGCGGGCTCTCATGGCAGATTCTCTGTCCATGCTCGGTGGTGCTGTTATGGGAACGACTCCTACGGCAGCTTATGTCGAATCTTCGGCCGGCATAGCTGTCGGTGCCCGTACAGGCCTGACAGCCGTTGTCGTAGCGATTCTCTTCGCCTTTAGTATGATTTTTTCACCTCTTCTGGCCGTCGTTACGGCTCAGGTTACGGCTCCGGCCCTGATTATCGTCGGCGTTCTCATGACATCGTCTCTTAAGGAAATCCACTGGAATCAGTTTGAAGTCGCCTTCCCGGCTTTCATGGTCATCATCGGCATGCCACTGACATTTAATATTTCGTATGGCATCGCCTTCGGGTTCCTGTTTTATCCGATCCTGATGACTATTGCCGGACGGCGCAGAGAACTCAATCCACTCATCTGGGTCATGTTTGTTCTCTTCCTCATTCTGTTGTATACGCTGACTATTCTTAAATTTTAAGGAGATTATACATGCTTACGAAAGAACTGTTATCTGATTATATCGATGCTGGTGCAGCCCGGATTAAAGCCGATATGGCTGTTATCGGCGGTACGCTGATCAATGTCAATACGGGTGAATACTATAAGGCAGACGTGGCTGTCTATAAAGGGAAAATCGTCGCCGTTGAAAGTGATATTTCTGACTATATCGATGAACATACGCAAAAAATAGACGCGACAGGAACCTATCTGGCTCCGGGACTTATTGACTGCCATATCCATGTAGAATGCAGCAAAATGAGCATGACACGTTTTGCTCAGGCCGTCGTTCCCCACGGTACGACCAGTATTGTCAGTGGTCTCGATGAATATATTTCCGTCATCGGCGTCGATGGGCTGGAAGCCATTTTCAAGGAAGTCGATGCATCTCCTATGAAAGTATTCTGGGCACTGCCTTATAAGACACCGTATACGATTCCCGTTTCGACCATTGCATATAATGTGACAGCTAAAGATCATGCAAAATATCATCAGGATCCTCGCTGTTATGGTATATGGGAACTGGTACGTGAAGCTGTCCAGACTAAGGATCCGGATACGATGGAAGCACTCGTCCTGGCCAGAAAATATCATCGGCCTATTTTTGGCTGCAGTCCCCTGGCTACGGGCAAGGCTCTCAACGAATATCTCATGAGTGGTGTCCGTGTCGATCACGAAAGTTATGACCACCAGGAATTCCTGGAAAAAGCCCGCAAAGGGATGCACACGATTATCCGGGAATCAGCAGTCACGAAATTCCTTAAAGAAAATGTCCGCGCTATTACCGAAGGCGCACCGGGCATAGCCCGTCATACCAGCTTTTGTTCTGATGATGTAAACGCCCGGGGCATTCTCAAAGAAGGTCATATCGACCACATGGTACATCTGGCCATCGCTGCGGGAATCGAACCGATGACGGCCATCCAGATGGCGACAATTAATGCGGCAGAAGCTTATGAAATCGACGACCGTGTCGGTTCTATTGCACCAGGCAAGGATGCGGATATCCTTCTCGTCGATCAGCCGGGGACTTTCCGTGTACAGACAGTCATCAGTAAGGGGATACTGGTGACAGAAAAGGGAGAAAATAAATTCGAGTATACTGTACCCAGACGGGATGATTCCCTGTTGCACACCGTACAGCATGCACCGCTGACGGCAGATGATTTTGCCTATCATGTAGATATGGATGAAGGAAAGGCTGTCGTAGAAACGATCAACAGTATCGGGCCGTTCATGCGCAGACGCCGTGACGTCGAACTGGATGTCCGCGGAGGTATCGTCCGTGCCAGTGCCGAAAAAGACGTGGCCCTCGTATCGGTCATTGAACGTTATGGCATAAATGGTAACATGTCCAAGGGTTTCATTTCCGGATGGTCATTTAAGAAAGGTGCTATTGCCACGACGGCGGCTCCTGACGATAATAACCTCGTCGTCGCTGGTGCCAATTATGATGATATGGCACTGGCTGCCAATACACTGATCGAACAAGGCGGGGGACAGGTCGTCGTCAT
>NZ_ONTA01000144.1:0-8181 GCF_900320625.1 Megasphaera sp. DJF_B143 | reverse complement strand
TGATTATCAAAATGAGTTCTCTTGGTGATGTACTTCATGCCCTGCCGACATTGTATGCCCTGCGTAAAAATTGTCCACAGGCCCGCATCGTCTGGGCCGTGCATCAGAAATTTTCCGCTGTTCTCCCAGGCAAACCCTATATTGACGATGTTATTTATATTGACAAGAAAAAGTTGAAAAGTTTCTCTTATCTGCGTGGGTTGCGAAAGAAGCTTCATGACTATCATTTTGACCTCTGCCTGGACTTGCAGGGACTGGCTAAAAGTGCCATTGTGGCCTGGTGTAGTGGTGCAAAAGAAAAGTATGGCTATTGGGAAATGAGGGAAGGAAGCTTCCTGGTTAGTAAAGGTCTGGCGGGTACTCATCAGTATGACCATGTCATTGAACGGTACCTGGATACAGTCCGGGTTCTGGGAGGCCGTGTTGATGAGATTGCATTTCCTCTCCCGTCCATTGAAAAAGAGAAAGGTATTATGAAGGAACGATTTAGGGCTTTAGGTCTTACCGGGCCTTATATAGCTGTTGTGCCCGGTGCCCGCTGGTCTGTCAAAGAATGGCCGTTGCCATACTGGACAGAATTCCTGAGGCGTGTAACGGCTTCGGGGATGGGAGCTGTTATTCTGGGCAGTGCTGATGACACAGTAAAAGGACAGGTCATTTCCCGGGATGCGGAGACCGGCATTTATGATTTTACGGGCAAGACCAGCCTGCGGGAATTGATGGCGGCTATTTCGTCATCCCGTTTATATATCAGTGCCGATACGGGGCCGCTCCATATAGCCAATGCCTTAAAAAAAGAATTGATTGCTTTGTTCGGTCCTACTTGTCCGGACAGGACCGGCCCGTATGGAGGTCCTGATAGTTCGTACATACACATGATTATTTCTCCTACATCCCAGGCGACCCCGGATCACCCCTTAGTCAATGATCCGGAATGCATGTCCCAGATTACCGTTGATACAGTGTGGCATACGTACATACAGGCGATAAAGAAGGTGAATGGATGATCAATCTTCGTCATAAAAAAATTATAGTAACATTTCTCATGCATCTCGGCGATCTGATTTTAATCACTCCTTTTCTGCAGGTGTTGCGCCGCCATGCCACAGGTTCTGATATCACCCTGGTCGTTGATGAAAAACTGGCCGATGTGGTCCGCTATAATCCTAATATCGATCATCTGGTAACGGTAGATAAAAAAGGAAAGGATAACTCTGTCGGTGCACTCTGGCACATTGGGAGGAATTTGCACCGCAATCATTATGATATCCTCATTAATCTTCATCCTAACGAACGGACCAGCTTTCTGGCGTTTGCCATACATGCCAGGGAATTTGATGGTATGAGTCATTTCCTGTTCCGCCCGTTCATGCACCGGTATACGCGGCTTGACAGGACGCACCTGCATGCGGCAGACATGTATATCAACGTATTGGAACAGATGGGGATAGAAGACCGGCGCAACGATGGCCTGCAATTTCTTACTTGCCCGGCATGGGAACAGACTGCCCATGAATTTTATGCCGCCCAGGGAGTGGAAACCGGTGATAAGCTCATCGGTTTTAATATTGGCAGTGCCGTTCCGCAGAAACGCTGGCCGCCCCGGCGCTTTGCATCAGTAGCTGATTATTTTAGTGAGAACGGATATCGATGTGTTTTCTTTGGAGGCCCTATGGACATCGATATGGTCCGGGAAGCGGCGGAGCTGATGAAATATCCTCCGGTCATTGCGACGGGAAAATTTTCGCTGGGAGAATTAGCGGCAGCCATCCGCTGGTGCTCGCTCTTTATTACTAATGACAGCGGGCCCATGCATGTCGCCGTCAGTCAGAAGGTCCCTGTCGTCGCCCTGTATGGACCGAGCAACCCGATGTTTTATGGTCCCTATACGGATAAGGCCATTGTCCTTGAATCGACAGACCACTATGAAGTTGGAAAAAGTATGAAAAAAATCATTAAGGAAGGAAAATATCAGGGGATTTCCGTTATTTCAGCAGCCCAGGTCATTGAGGCGGCAGAAGAACTGTTGCAACGGTATCCGCAACAGGCTGCTGCATTGTAATTGAAAAGGTTGTGCAAATAGCGTATAATGTAAACCATGAAGTAAATCTACGGACTAATCGGAGGTGTGATATATGAAGAAAGTAATGTTGATAGGTGCTCTTATTGCAGCTGTTTCCATAGGTTCTGTTGCCTGTGCCGCACCCAATAAAAATCCGCAGGCGGGAGATCTGAAAGCCAACGTCAATTACGGCTTTGATCAGAAAGAAGGAGGCCGCAGTGCCCATAGCCGCTTCAGTGGCGGAGACGTCACATACACGATCAATGATAAGGTGGATGTGCAGTACGTCAATAATTATACAAAGGGTGATGACGGGGACAAACTGAATGAACATTATTTACAGGGTGTGTACCGGTTTACTCCTTATGTCTCTGCCTATGGCGGCATGAGTTATGTCAAAGCCGATACTTATAGAGATCAGCATTTTTATGGCTATCAGGTCGGCTTGAAAGGGCAGATACCGATTGGCGAACGCTGGCAGGGATTTGCGTCAGTAGGCGTTGGTGATGATGTCAATTCCTATTCGGTCGGATTAGGATATGATATTACAAAAGACTGGGATGCTCATATCATGTACCGTCGCGCAGATATTGATGTCGACAATTATGATGATACGGTAAAAGGCTGGCAGATTGGGATGGGGTATAAATTCTAGATATCCTGTATGTGCCAGGCCATTGCCCGGTTCGTGGGGAGACTGTCGTTGAGACAGTCTCTTTTTTCGTTGACAGTATCCTCTTCGACACGTATAATAACACGTGACATGTGCTGTGGTTGAAAGTCGATGTCAGTCGCAGACAAAGCGATCCACGTAAGGAATCCAAAGTGATTCTGATCATAGTGCGGCCTAGAAGTAAGTCCTGCCGTAACATGCGAGAGGGCTAGTAGTGGGGGATGATGTACATCTATGAGCGAACGTCCCAGCAGGCGAGTGTGGGGGTAAAGACCAGGTCAGACATGTCAGGGGCTGTCGCGCTGCGGCAGCTCTTTTGCATATACAGAGGCATAGTGTCTGCTACAGGTAAATGGAAAAAGCTGTTACAATTTCATTACATTTGTTTTGTAACGGAAAATCCGTTTGACGTTTAGAATGTCATATTGTACAATATAAAGGTATTTATTTCCAACAGTTTTTAGGAGGAGAGTCCCATGGATAAGGCGCGCATTGCAAAAATGGAAAGAGAATTACAATGCAATCCTTATGATAGATTCATGCAATTTCATGTTCTAAAAGCTGATGAAGATGATACGGAACTGGTGTTTCACAATGTAGGAACGAAATGGGGAAATCCCAATGGAACACTGTATGGTGGCGTTTTGTATTCTATGGCTGATTCAGCGATGGAAACGGCGTGTGCCGTTGCAGGAAAAGCTGTCCTGACGTTGGACCTTGCAATGAATTATCTGCGTCCGGCACTGGCGGATACGGTTATTTGTGCTAAGACCCACATTTTGCATAACGGCCGGACGACTATGGTAGTAGTCTGCGATTTTTATGATGACAGCGACCGCTATCTGGCACATGGCAAGGGGACGTACTTTGTTACCGGTGCGTACCAGTACCAGTCTGATAAAGGAGAAACGGCAGATGAAGGATGAACGGACAGAAATGTCAGATGTGCTGAAACGACGGGTGTTCAATATTCATCAGGGCGTTACACAGATTCCGTACTTCAAGAATCTTCCCTGTAAAATCCAGGATGTAGATGAAGGATGGGTACGTGTAGCTTTCGATATTACGCCGAATCTTTGCAATTATCGTGGTATAGCTGCAGGTGGCGTTCTGGCAGCTTTTTGTGATACGCTGATGGGAATGGCCAGTCGTTCATTGGGGTATCAGGTAACGACATTAGAAATTAACATGGATTACATCCGCCCTGTTCATCCGGGGCAGGATCTGATTGGCGTCGGTCAAGTCGTTCATCATGGCGGACGGACGATTGTAGCGGAATGTGAACTCATGGATGAAAACGGAAAAGTAGTGGTCAAAGGGCGTTCTTCTTTTTATATTCTACGCAAATATGATGATTAGAGCGTCTTTTGTGCGTGAACGTATTAAAAAAATGGAAGGTTGGTATCAATATGGATTTTGCTTTTAATGAGGAACAGCAGGAAATCATCAAGGTTGTCAGGGATCTGGTGCAGAAAGAAATCGTACCGTATGCAGGAGAAATGGATGAACAGGGGAAAATGCATGAAGGCCTGCTTGATAAACTGGCTGCTCAGGGACTCCTCGGCGTAGCCATCCCGGAAGAATTTGGCGGAGCCGGCCTTGACGCTATTACGATTGCTGCTATTTATGAAGAACTGGCCAAGGGATGTGCCGGAGTAGCGACGTCGGTTGCAGCTAATGCCCTCGCTTCCTATCCTGTCATCATAGCTGGTAATGATGAACAGAAAAAGCGCTATTTTGATATTATCAATGAAAATAATCTGGCTGCATTTGCCCTTACGGAACCCGGGACTGGCTCTGATGCCGGTTCTGTTTCCACCAGAGCTGTCAAGACGGAAGACGGTAGCGGATATGTGTTGAACGGAACAAAATGCTTTATAACAAATGGAGCTCTGGCAGAAGTATTCGTCGTATTC
Source organism: Megasphaera sp. DJF_B143 (assembly GCF_900320625.1). NCBI lineage: Bacteria > Bacillati > Bacillota > Negativicutes > Veillonellales > Veillonellaceae > Megasphaera > Megasphaera sp. DJF_B143. Next base: position 3,530 of record NZ_ONTA01000144.1, on the reverse strand, counting down.
GCCAATACGCGTAAAACTCCGAGCATCCGCGGACTGACGGCGTTCATCGTGCGTAAGGGAACACCGGGATTTACTGTGGGAAAAGCAGAAAATAAAATGGGCATACGTGCTTCCAATACGACTGAACTGATTTTCCAGGACTGCTTTGTTCCGGTAGAAAATCGTTTGGGCCGGGAAGGTCATGGTTTCCGTATTGCCATGGAAACACTGGATGCGGCACGTCCCTTTGTTGGCTCCATTTCTGTCGGTATTGCTGAAGCGGCGTTCCGTGCCTGCAGTGAATACGCCAAAGTACGCGTTCAATTTGGCAAGCCCATTGCTTCCTTTGAAATGGTACAATCGATGATAGCCGATATGGCTATGAAAGTGGAAGGCGCACGCCTTCTTGTCCAGCGCGCATGCTGGATGAAAGACCAGGGCATGGAGTTCTCCCGGGAAGCAGCCATTGCTAAATGTAATGCTTCTGACGTTGCCATGCAGGTGACGACAGATGCCGTACAGGTCATGGGCGGATATGGCTATATCAAAGAATATCCTGTCGAAAAGTATATGCGTGATGCGAAAATCATGCAGATTTATGAAGGAACGAACCAAATTCAGAGATTGGTTATTGCAAATAAAACACTTTACTGATACAATATATCCATGCAAAACATGGCTATGAAGAAGAGAGTAGCACAGTAATCTGGTTACAGGGAGCGGTTGCCACCGGTTGAGAGCGCCGTGCCAGTTGTGCTGCACGTTCACTTTGGAGCTTCCTGTTGAAAAGGAGTAGGCAGGACGGGTATTCCCGTTACAGGATACAGGAGTACAAATTAGGGTGGTACCGCGAATCAGACTTTCGCCCCTTGAGGGGTGGAAGTCTATTTTTTTTAGAGGAGGAGAATTCCATGATTAATGAAAAAATTGAAGCAATCAAGGCTGCTGTCAGCGAACAGATTGCCAGGAGCAAGGGACTCCAGGATGTCCAGGATATCCGCGTCAGATATTTAGGCAAAAAAGGTGAATTGACGGCTATCATGAAAGAAATGAAAAATCTGTCCAAAGAAGAACGGCCTAAAATTGGTCAACTTGTCAATTCAGCCCGGGCAGAAATCGAAGAACATCTGAAAGCCAGAATGAAGGAAGTCAAAGAACAGGAACTGGCGGATAAAATCCAGTCTGAAAAAATTGATATCACTCTTCCCGGCCGCAAACCGGTCATGGGACACGAACACATTTTGCATCAGACATTACGTGAAATGGAAGAATCATTCCTGCGCATGGGGTTTTCCATTGTCACAGGCCCGGATATCGAATCAGATTATTTTAATTTCAAATGTCTGAACCTGCCTGATGATCACCCGGCACGGGATATGCAGGATTCCATGTACGTCACAGACGACATCCTCCTGCGGACTCATACGTCGGGGATGGAAGCAAGGACTCTGCAGGCCCACAAGCCGAATGAACCGTTTAAGATGATTGCGCCTGGTAAAGTATACCGTTGTGACTATGATGCAACCCATTCTCCGATTTTCCATCAGATGGAAGGCATGATTGTGGATAAAAATATCCGCTTTTCTGATTTGAAAGGTATTCTGGAAGACTTTCTCCATGACATGTTTGGCGCCGATACGCGCGTCCGTTTCCGTGCCAGCTATTTTCCATTTACTGAACCGAGCGCGGAAGTAGACATTTCCTGTGTTATGTGCGGCGGCAGAGGCTGCCGGGTATGCTCTCATACGGGATGGCTGGAAATTCTCGGCTGCGGTGTAACTAACTGGGAAGAACTACGCTTAAACGGTTATGATCCCAAACAGGTAAATGCCTTTGCTTTTGGCATGGGCGTGGAACGTATTGCCATGCTGAAATATGGCATCGACGATCTGCGTTTGTTCTATGAAAATGATATGCGGTTCTTAAACCAGTTCTAGGAGGTTATACATAATGAAAAGTTCACTTCTTTGGATGCAGGATTATGTCGATGTAGACATGAATCAGGATATGCAGGCCTTTGCTGATACACTGACCATCGCTGGTATTCCCGTAGAACAGGTAGAATACTGGGGAAAAGATATAAAAAATGTCGTAACTGGCAAGATTCTGAAAATAGAAAAACATCCCGATGCAGATCATCTCGTCATCTGCCAGATTGATGTGGGAACAGAACAACTTCAGATTGTCACGGGCGCTTCTAACGTACGGGAAGGACAGATCGTCCCCGTTGCCGTTCATGGTGCCCATCTTCCGGGAGGAGTCAAAATCAAGCGCTCCAAACTGCGGGGCGTACCGTCCAACGGCATGCTTTGCTCTGCCCACGAATTAGGATTCGATGATAGTGTTCTCCTGCCGGAAGAACGGAGCGGAATCTGGATTCTTCCGGCGGATACGCCTGTCGGGGTCGATGCAGTCAAGTATTTACAACTTCGTGATGTTGTATATGAATATGAACTGACTGCCAATCGGGCCGATTGTTTTTCCATGGTCGGCTTATCACGGGAGTTTGCTGTATTGAGTGGGAAAACTGCCCGGTACCCGGAAATAACCGTTGCAGAAAATGATGAAACCATTGATGGCAAGGTGCAGATTTCTATTGATGATGAAGAATTATGCAACCGGTATACGGCCCGTCTTCTGACTCATATCAAAATCGGCCCGTCTCCGCTCTGGATGCAGCAGCGTCTGCGCAAGTCCGGAGTCCGTCCTATTAATAATATCGTCGATGCCACGAACTATACGATGATTGAATTGGGAATCCCTCTTCATGCCTATGATTATGACAAAGTAGCCGGGCGCCATCTCATTGCCCGCCGGGCGAAAGCTGATGAAGCAATGAAAACATTGGATGGTATAGATCGCACACTGAATGATAATATGCTGGTTATTGCCGATGAAGAAAAGCCCTGCTGCATTGCCGGCATCATGGGCGGATTCGATTCAGAAGTAACGGAACGTACGCAGACGGTCATCCTGGAATGCGCATCATTCAAAGGATCTAATATACGCCATACCGGCCGTATGCTGGGCCTTCGCTCGGAAGCTTCGGGACGGTTCGAACGCGGGCTGGATGCTGATAGCTGCATTAATTCCATTAATCGGTGTGCCCAACTTCTGCAGGAAATGGGAGCCTGTGACGTAGCCAAAGGAATCGTCGATGTCTATCCGCAGCAGCAAAAGACTACTTATATTACATTCACGGCTGACCAGGTCAACGCCTTCCTGGGAACGGATATTCCGGAAGAACAGATGATGCACATTCTGGAAACTCTTCAGTTTACTTTGCAAAAAGACGGTGATACGATTACGGCAACTGTGCCCAGCTATCGTGGAGACTGCACGGAAATGCCGGATATTGCTGAAGAAGTAGCCCGTATTTATGGCTATGAACATATTCCGTCTACACGTCCCTGGTCTGATATTACCGTAGGCGAACCGGGGTTTGAATATGATGTGACGGAGAAGATTTCCCGCATCCTTTGCAGCAGCGGTTTAAATGAAACTGTTACTTTCAGCTTCATGCATCCGGATCAGCTGAAAAAACTGTTATA
>NZ_ONTA01000175.1:0-5862 GCF_900320625.1 Megasphaera sp. DJF_B143 | reverse complement strand
TTTACGCCGACCTATACCAATATGTTCGATAAGCGTAAACTCATCGAAGACCTGCAGAATGAATACGTCCGCTCCAAAACCGTTTATCTGGCAACTGACCCGGACCGAGAAGGGGAGGCTATTTCCTGGCATCTGGCTCACTTGCTCGATATGGACCCCCAGACTTCGTGTCGTGTCATGTTCCATGAAATCACCAAGAAAGCTGTTCTGGCAGGAATGGAACATCCTCAGCCCATCGACCTGAAAAAAGTGGATGCCCAGCAGGCACGGCGCGTCCTCGACCGCATCGTAGGGTATAAGCTGAGCCCGCTCCTCTGGAAAAAGGTCTGTAAGGGACTCAGTGCCGGCCGTGTCCAGTCTGTAGCCGTACGGCTTATCTGCGAACGGGAAGAAGAAATCAAGGCCTTCGTACCAGAAGAATATTGGACTGTAGAAGGCACATACAAAACAGAAGACGGGCTGGAACTCCATACAGAACTGGCAAAGATTGACGGGAAAAAGGCGGCCATAGAAACGGGGGACCAGGCAGCTGCCATCGCTTCTGCCCTGCAATGGGAAAAAGGGAAAGCTGACGGTCATGAACCGGACCGTATTGAAAAGGTAGAGAAACGGAAACGCAAACGTCAGCCTCAGCCGCCGTTTACGACGTCTACGATGCAGCAGGAATGTGTCAGCAAGCTCAATTTCGGTGCCAAGAAGACGATGATGCTGGCCCAGCAGCTTTATGAAGGCCTCGATATCGGCGAACACGGTCATGTGGGGCTCATTACCTACATGCGTACCGATTCTGTCCGTATTAATGATGATATGGTGCAGAATGCCCGTGATTTTATTACGGCAACTTATGGGAAAGAGTATATTCCGGCTAAACCACATGTTTACAAAGCCAAACAGTCCAGCCAGGATGCTCACGAAGCTATCCGGCCGACGTCGCTGGAACTGACGCCGGACAAAGTAGCGCCGTATCTGTCGCGGGACCAGCTGCGCCTGTATACACTTGTCTGGAACCGTTTCCTGGCCAGTCAGATGGCTCCTGTAGAAACGGAACATATGACCATCGTCATCATGAGCGGATCTTATGAACTGCGGGCTGCTGGGTATACCGTCCTGTTCAAAGGATTTACGGAACTGTATGAAGATGCAAAGAAAGATAAGACTCTATCGGTGCTGCCGGCTATTGAGGCGGGTACGATAGTACATAATCAGACCATTGATACGATTCAGCATTTTACTCAGCCGCCTGCCCGCTATACCGAAGCCAGCCTGATTAAAACGCTGGAAGAAAAAGGTATCGGCCGTCCGAGTACGTATGCGCCGATTATGGATACCATCCAGAACCGCAATTATGTCGAAAAGAAGGATAAACAGTTCGTTCCGACTGAGTTGGGCGTCATTATCGTCGATCTGTTGAAAAAATTCTTTGAACGGATTATCAACGTCAGCTTCACGGCTCACATGGAAGAAGAACTGGATGCCATCGAACAGGGAAAGGACACCTATGTCCACGTTTTGAAAGAATTTTATGATGTCTTTGAACCGGAAATGGAAGCGGCCGAAGAAGGAATGGAAAAAGTCACCATTGCCGGACAGGATTCAGGTGAAGTATGTGAACTTTGCGGAGCTCCTATGGTGTATAAATTCGGCAGATTTGGCAAATTCCTGGCCTGTTCTAATTTCCCTGAATGTCACAATACAAAGGCTATCGTCGATGATCTGGGCATTACCTGCCCCAAGTGCGGCAAGGGGACGCTCATCCGGCGCAAGTCCAAGAGGGGCCGCGTCTTTTATGGATGCAGCCAGTATCCGGAATGTGATTTTGTCTTATGGAACCAGCCGGTAGACAAACGCTGCAAGCTTTGTGGCAGCATCATGACTATCAAACATTATAAAAAAGGTCCGGACAAGCTCTTTTGCAGTAATCCGGAATGTGAAAATCATAAAAAGGGTGAAGAAGTGAATGAAGAATAGTGTACTCGTCATCGGCGCCGGCCTGGCCGGTTCGGAAGCGGCCTGGCAGCTGGTACAGCGGGGCATCCCCGTCGAACTGGTGGAAATGCGTCCGGTCAAACCGTCTCCAGCCCATCATACGGCCCTCTTTGCTGAGCTGGTCTGCAGTAACTCTCTGCGGGCTGCCAATATTGAAAATGCCGTCGGTCTCCTGAAAGAAGAAATGCGCTGTCTTGGGTCGCTCATCATGGAAGCGGCTGATACACACCGCGTACCGGCCGGGGGAGCACTGGCAGTAGACCGGGTCCCTTTCAGTCAGTATATTACCGATCATCTCCAGAATCATCCCCTGGTTACAGTCCGTCATGAAGAAGTTTCCCACCTTCCCGATGATCAGATATGCATCATCGCCACGGGGCCGCTGACCAGCCCGGCTATGACCGAGACCATCCGCCAGATGACGGGAGAAGAATATTTTCATTTTCACGATGCTGCAGCGCCTATCGTGACAGTAGAGTCGCTGGACATGACTAAAGTATACCGGGCTGCCCGTTATGGCAAGGGCGGTGCCGATTATCTGAACTGTCCGTTTACGAAAGAAGAATACGAAGCGTTCTGGCAGGCCATGACGACGGCAGAATGTGCCGAACTTCACGATTTTGAAAAAAATGATGCCGTGTTTGAAGGATGCATGCCTGTAGAAGTCATGGCTGCTCGTGGCATTGATACCCTGCGGTTCGGTCCTATGAAGCCCGTTGGCCTTGAAATTCCCGGCACAGGGGAACTTCCCTATGCGGTCGTACAGCTTCGTCAGGATAATGGCAGTGCAACTTTGTATAATATTGTTGGCTTCCAGACACATCTCAAATTCCCGGAACAAAAGAGGGTATTTTCCATGATTCCCGGCCTGGAATCGGCAGAATTTGTCCGCTATGGTGTCATGCACCGCAATTCCTATATCAATTCTCCGGAACTCCTCGACGCGACCCTCCAGTACCGGAAAAACAAACACGTGTTTTTCGCCGGCCAGCTGACTGGTGTCGAAGGGTATCTGGAATCGGCATCGATGGGGCTCCTGGCAGGAATCAACGCCGCCCGGCTGCTGCAGGGAAAATCCTGCCTGACCTTTTCCAAGCGTACGGCTATAGGCGGCCTGAGCCAGTATATTTCATCGCCTCATGACAATTTCCAGCCCATGAATATTAATTTTGGTATCATGGAACCGCTGGGAATTAAAAAACGGATGAAAAAGAAGGAAAAGAATGGCCTTCTGGCTAAACGGGCACTGGAAGAAATTGATGCAATGAAGGAGAGTATTTGACATGACAACAGAATTTCATGCTACGACTATATGCGCCGTCCAGCGGGACGGCAAAACGGCCATTGCCGGTGACGGACAGGTCACTATGGGCAATTCGGTCATCATGAAGGGGACGGCCCAGAAGGTCCGCCGCCTGTATCATGGTAAAATCGTCAGTGGGTTTGCCGGATCCGTAGCCGATGCCTTTACCCTGTTTGACCGCTTTGAAGATAAACTAAATGAACATAACGGCAACCTGGTGCGTAGTGCCGTCGAACTGGCCAAGGACTGGCGGTCTGACAAGATACTGCACAAGCTGGAAGCCCTGCTCCTCGTGGCAGACAGCCAGCGCATCCTGCTCATTTCCGGCAACGGCGAAGTTATCGAACCCGATGATGGCGTACTGGCAATCGGCTCGGGCGGTAACTATGCCCTGGCATCGGCCCGCGCCCTGCTGCAGAATACGGACCTGTCTGCCCGGGATATTGCAGAGAAATCTCTTCATATAGCAGCAGATATCTGCGTTTACACCAATCATAATGTAATCGTAGAAGAAATATAAACGTAGGAAAGAGGTATAGCATGAATGAAATCGAATTGACGCCAAAGCAGATTGTTGCTGAACTGAATAAATACATCGTTGGCCAGGGTGAAGCCAAGAAATCCGTCGCCATTGCCCTGCGCAACCGTTGGCGCCGCAAAAGGCTGAGCGAGGATATGCAGAATGAAATCATTCCCAAGAATATCCTGCTCATCGGGCCGACCGGCGTAGGCAAAACGGAAATCGCCCGCCGCCTGGCCCGCCTGGTAGGGGCTCCGTTTATTAAAGTCGAAGCGACGAAGTATACGGAAGTAGGCTATGTAGGCCGGGACGTGGAACAGATTATCCGCGACCTCGTTACCAATGCCATCCGTATGGTACAGGAACAGGAAAGCCAGCGTTATGAACAGAAAGCCGAAGAAGAAGCCAATAAGCGCATTTTACAGGTCCTGTGGCCGAAGAAGAAAAGTGTGACCGAAAAGGTCCCCAACCCGATGGATGTCTTCTTTTCCTCCGACGATGAAGGGGAAGAAAAAGATGTGCCCAAACAGCTGGAAGAACCTATGTCTGGCCGCCGTCAGCAGATGTTCGATGATATCTGCCAGCACAAGATGGATGATCGGGAAATAGAAGTAGAAGTAGCCGAACAGGAACGGACCATCCAGGGCATCCTGACAGGCAATTCGACGGAAGAACTAACGAATAATTTCCAGGAAATGCTGGGCAGTATCCTGCCGAAGAAGAAAAAGAAGAAAAAAATGACCATTGCCAAGGCACGGGAAGTTTTCAAGGAAGAAGAACTGGAAAAATGTCTTGATATGGATGTCATCGTCGATAAAGCTATCGAAGCGACAGAAGAAGCTGGTATCGTATTCATCGATGAATTCGATAAGATTGCAGAAAAAGGCCGTTCCAACGGTCCGGACGTATCGCGCGAAGGCGTACAGCGGGATATTCTGCCTATCGTCGAAGGGGCTACGGTCAACACGAAATACGGTCCGGTCAAGACGGATCATATCCTGTTTATTGCCGCCGGGGCCTTTCACGTATCCAAGCCGAGCGACCTTATCCCTGAATTGCAGGGCCGGTTCCCTATCCGCGTCGAACTGCAGTCGCTTACAGTCGATGATTTCCGCCGCATTTTGACGGAACCGAATCAATCTCTGGTCAAACAGTATACGGCACTTTTGGCGACTGATGGCGTGACTCTCGAATTTACAGATGACGGTATCAATGCCATTGCCGAATATGCCCATCGTGTCAATCAGGAAACGGAAAATATCGGCGCCCGCCGCCTCCATACGATTCTGGAAAAAATTCTGGAAAACGTTGCATACGAAGCGCCGGATATCGAAACGAAGCATATCATCGTCAATAAAGACTTCGTAGCGGATAAACTGAACGATGTCGTACAAAATGTTGATCTGAGCCATTACATCCTCTAATAACAGGATAAGGCCCGGTTGAGACCACACATAGTATAAACAAATCAAAACCTGCCTGAGGTTGTATCTCCGGCAGGTTTTCTTTATAATAATGATGTATGTCTTACACTTTAGAGGTGGTGAATCGATTTGACACAATATATTATGCTCCAGGGGACGAGTTCCCACGTAGGCAAAAGTATCCTGACGACGGCGTTATGCCGTATTTTTTACCGCATGGGCCGGCAGGTCGTCCCATTTAAAGCACAGAATATGGCACTTAATTCATATGTGACCCGTCAGGGACTGGAAATGGGGCGGGCCCAGGTAGCCCAGGCTGAAGCTGCCGGACTGGAACCCTCGGTCGATATGAATCCAGTCCTGTTGAAACCGACGGGAAATAGCTGTTCCCAGGTCATCATCGATGGTCTGCCAATTGGGAATATGTCTGCCCGGGACTATCATAAAGGGTATTCACTCCGTGCTTTTTCCGCTGTTACAGCGGCTCTGGAGCAGCTGAAACAGCAGTATGACACGATTGTCATTGAAGGAGCGGGCAGCCCGGCCGAAGTCAATCTCCGGGACCATGATATCGTCAATATGCGCGTTGCAAAGTATCTCCGGGCACCGGTCCTGCTCGTGGCCGATAT
>NZ_ONTA01000275.1:0-7840 GCF_900320625.1 Megasphaera sp. DJF_B143 | reverse complement strand
TCTTTCGATGATTGTATTGTAACATCTTCTGCTGTTTTTGTCAACAAATAATCGATATTAAATAATAAAAATCTGACACATTTTAATGTAGACAGGGCATTTGTGTTGCCGGGAGAAGCGTGGTACCATATTCATATAAAACAGAATAGGAGGTTCAACATGGAATTAGGATTGAAAGGAAAAGTAGTTGTCATTACGGGTGGTACGGCTGGCATCGGCGCGGCCTGCGCCATCGGCTTTTGCCGGGAGGGAGCAGCCGTTGCTGTCTGGGGCAGAACTCAGAAGAGAATCGAAGCGTTTAATCAGGAATGCCACGCGGCAGGTGTGACCGTATTTGCGGCTCAGGCTGATGCCGGTAATATAGAAGAGCTGCAGCGGTTTGCTGACGAGGTACTGGGCCAATATGGTCATATCGATATCTGGATAAATAATGCCGGCATCAATATTGGCAAAAAACTTATGGATATTACCTTATCAGACTGGGAAAAAATGGTGCGGGTCAATCTGACAGGTGTCCTCTTTGGGACACAGATTGCTGCCCGGGCTATGGGCGAAAAAGGCGGCGTTATTTTGAACGCTTCTTCCTACGCTTCGCTTGTCCCTTCTGTGGGAGGTACGATGTACGGTGCTACGAAAGCAGCCGTTACGAATATGACAAAGACGATGGCAGCTGAACTGGCTCCCCAGCATATCCGGGTCAATGCCTATGTACCTGGTGTGATTGATACTCCTATGAATGCGGACCGCATTGCTGCTGATATTACGGGATCACTCATCGATGCGATTGCCCTCCACCGGGTGGGTTCTCCCGAAGAAATGGCTAAGGTTCTTATTTTTCTGGCATCGGATGCAGCCAGTTATATTACCGGTACTACTATTGAGGTTAGCGGTGGCAAATACGCCGTACAAAATTCTAACGTCCTGTGGAAATAACCTGGACCGTGTAATAAATAAGGACCGCTGCCCGGATATGGGGCGGCGGTCCTTGTCTATTCTTATTATGCGATATGATATTTATGTTCCAGTCGTTCCAGCAGAGACAGATAAGGAGCAGCAAAATCCTGTCCTTCTTCTTTTTCCATATTATGAACTGCAGCATCAATCTTTTCTTTTATCTCTGCCGGCAGGCTGCGGTCTGCCATAGGGTATACGACCGTATTTTCTTTATCGACATGAGCCTGCAGGCGGTTTACATAGGCCATGGCTTCTGTCAGGATCTGGAGTTTATATAACGTATCAGGATGAGCCTGATAGTTTTTCAATGCGTCATCCAACGCACGGACATGGGCACGGATGAGATCATGCTCAACAAGCATGCCGTGATTAATGATGACGGAGGCGATTTTTTCCAGATGTTGTACCATTTCGGGAAATAAGACAAGTTCTTCCCGGCGGTGATGATGTCCGTCTGCATAGGTACGGATAAATTTCAGAATTTCTGTAAATTCATTGCAATCGATGGGGGAACCATCCAAAATAGCACAGCAGGCCTTTTCTATTACCTTCAGCATCCGCGAAATATTGGCATGCTGTTTTACCATAACTTCTGTACAATACATACGTATCCTGCCTTTCTCAGGCGGCTTTTTTCACAATATGGAATGAGCCGTCTTCTTTATGAAGAAATGAATAATCGGTGTGGGATAACAGGCCAGCTATCAGAGCCTGACGGAGCAGATAATACCATTGACCATGTCCCTGCCAGTAATCACTGTGGATGTCAGCAGACTGTATCCAGGTAATGACATCATCACTGCTGTGAGAGACGCGGTTAATCTGATCACACGGCATACCGTCGAGGAGCAGGTCATCGAGACGGTGGAATGCTTCCGGCGCGGTAGCAGCTTGCAGGTTTTGGGCGGCACCAAAATCGCCAGCTGCTTGTTCCAGCACTTTCAGACGGGTTTCATCAGAACCGGCAAGGTGCAGGATGAGGTTGGCATACCGTGTTTCTGCATCCTGGATGCGTGTCTGCAGCCAGCCATGAATATTGCTTTCGTCAATGATTTCATCAAGCTGACGGCGGTCCGGGCAACTGAAACGGGTCAGATCTTCATCGTTCCAGCCTTTCTGTACGGCGCAGGAAATGAGAGCGTCTATAAGGGATTCCTGAAACTGTATTTTGTGATATAACCAGAAATGGACAGGTCCTAAAAATTTACTCATGATCTGCTTCCTCCTTTATGCACGATGTGCCTGAATAGTGGCGTTGACGGCGGCCGTTACGGTGCGGGCGTCGAGGCCATGTACATAGCAGGCATTTGCCAGGCTTTCCTGCTGGGATGACGGGCAGCCCAGGCAATGCATACCCTGTTCCAATAATGTGTCTACTACTTCAGGGTAGCTGCGCATAATGTCTCCCATGAGCATATCTTCTGTTACGGTCATTGTTTTTTCATTCATCATATATTCCTCCTGTTGAAAATATCTATGGATTTATGTGACTTATCTTTGTCTGTCTGTACTATAGCACGGATGTATCCTGTAAATCTGTTGTTATTACAACAGGAGGAAAAAGACTTTCCTAGACTTTGACTTCATAATGATATTTGACTAAAGACATAAAACAAGATTTTGTTTATCTACATCTGCTAAAAAGAGAGACAAGTGGGGGCTTTCCTGATATACTTTTGTATAATGAATGATAGATTGACAAAGAGGTGTGAAGCATGCAGATTTCTACAAAATTTACTATTGCGATACATGTATTGACAGCTGTCCGGTATTTTTCCGGCAATTATAAAGTAACTAGTGATTTTTTGGCAGGCAGTGTAGGAAATAACCCAGTTATTATCCGAAATATCATGTCCCAGCTCCGGGAGGCTGGCGTTATTGATATTAAGCGTGGTCCCGGCGGCATTACCCTGACGCGGCCTTTGACGGAAATTACATTTCTCGATGTTTACCAGGCCGTAGAAAAGAAGCCTGATGAAAGCCTGTTCCATTTTCATGAGCACCCCAATGATAAGTGTCCTGTTGGCAGAAATATTCATCAGAGTCTGGAAGGAATTCTGGATGATATACAGCAGAAGTTTGAAGAAGAATTGCAAAAACATACGTTGCAGGATGTATATGACCGGGCCGTGCAGGCTATTAGCCATGAAGCCATGTAATGCTTAGTGGTACGGGCCGTCAGAGAAAGGCTTTTAGTTGACACTCTATATAAACCATGTCATAATTACATAGATATGCCTTTAAAGCTGTGTGATTGCGGATTGGCAATACGTTGTGACAGGAGGAATACCATGGCAGATGATCGTATTATTACAGCTCTGGATGTACATTCGCTGGAAGATATGAAACGTCTCGTAGAAACTTTAGGAGACCGCATTTCTTTCTACAAAGTCGGTATGGAGCTGTTTTATAGTGCCGGACCTGATACGGTACGCTATCTGAAAGAACAGGGGAAACATGTGTTTCTGGATTTAAAACTTCACGATATCCCTAATACCGTAGCCCAGAGCGTACGGGCCCTTACCCGTCTGGGAGTGGATCTGATGACTCTTCATGGAATGGGAGGCAGATCCATGATGGAAGCTGCGGCAGCAGCTGCACGGGAAGAATCGGCCCGCCTGCAAATTGCCCGGCCCCGTCTGCTGGCTGTAACCATCCTGACGAGTATAGATGAAACGGCATGGAGAGAAGTAGGAGGAGCCTGCAGCATTGCTGAAGAAGTCAAAAAGCTGGCGGCCCTGGCTAAAGAATCGGGTATTGATGGAACTGTTTCGTCTCCCTATGAAGCGCGGGAAATACGGGAAATGAATGGCCCCGATTTTCTGATTGTTACTCCGGGCATCCGTCCGTCCTTTGCTGTAGCAGATGATCAAAAACGCTTTACGACGCCATCTCAGGCATTGCATGATGGAGCATCTCACCTGGTCATCGGACGGCCTATTACGAAAGCGGCTGATCCGGCATGTGCTGCCGATAAAATTTTAGAAGAAATACAGGAGGTATGATTGGCAATGTTATCTGAAGAAGAAGTAAGACAATTATTAGTAGAAACGAAAGCTGTATTGGAAGGTCATTTCCTTTTGACATCCGGCCTGCACAGCCCCTTATATGTAGAAAAATTTAATGTCCTCCAGCATCCGGAATATACAGAAAAACTTTGTAAGGAACTGGCAGAACGGTTTAAGGATCAGAATGTCCAGACCGTTATGGGGCCTATGACGGGCGGTATCCTGCTGGCTCATGAAGTCGGCAAGGCTCTGGGTACACGGGCTATCTTTACAGAAAGGGAAAAAGGCGTCATGACACTGCGCCGGGGATTCCATATTGAACCGGGCGAACGCGTTCTGATTGTAGAAGATATCGTGACTACTGGCGGAAGCGTTCAGGAAGTAGTCGATGTAGTCAAAAAAGCTGGTGGCGTCATTGTCGGAGTCGGCCTTCTCGTTGACCGCAGTGGCGGCAAAGCCGAATTCGGCGTACCTAAAGATAAGGTGCAGGCTCTCCTTCATCTGACGGTTCCAACATACAAACCGGAAGAATGCCCGCTTTGCAAACAGGGAATTCCCATGACGGAACGGGGCAGCCACCATCTGAAATAACTTGTAGGAGAGATTGTTACTATGGATATGTTATGGGCTATTTTGCCTTTCTTTAATGCAGGCTTGGTAGCAGCTGTCTTTGCCCGTTTTACCGGTGTCAATATGAGTATGTGTACGCTTATGACGCTGTTGTACATGGGGGCAAAGCCGGTTGAAGCAGTGGTCGCCATGCTGCTTTTCAATGTGTTTACGTATTTCACGATTTATTCTCAGCAGCATCTGATGAAGTTAAAGGAATTTTATTTCTTCCCCGGTTTTAAACTGGCAATTCCTATTCTGGTCATGATAGCGCTGACGGCTCTGAATGCCTTTTTTGGTATTGTATTTTTTGTCGCCGTCTTTTTATTGGAAATCTTTGCAAAAGTATATTTTGCCATGGATAAAAAAGTGCGCCCCGCCCGGCAGCAGCTTGTCACATTATGTGCCATCGGATCAGTCTGTGTCGTGGCAGGCGTAGCATTGGTACAGTTCCTGCCTGCTGAATACTATTATATTTTTGCCGGCATCATGATACTGGCCTATGCGTTCCTTATGTGGCGCAGTGGCAACCGCAATCAGCTTACGGACATATGGGATAAGCTTCTTTATGGAAGTGCGTTCGTTACGGGGCTTACAGGCATCGATGCGTCGGACTGGTTTGCGGCCATGCGGCGAAATACACCGTCTGCCTTATCGCGGTGCTATCCCATCGTACTCAATACGGCTATGGTCATCGGACTGATTGTATCCTATTTCCTGTATCAGTACTTTTCTCTGGGGTCGCTGTTTACTTCTATTGGGGCGGCCATTGGCATCCGCCTTTTCGGACTCTACGAACACAGTACGCGTTCCCATTTTTCCTACCTGGCTCTGGGACTGACTGTACTTACTGTATTGATTTTTATGCTGGTCCAGCCTGTGCCGTCGGGATTCCCGGAAGTTCCTCTCGGTGTCGGTGATGATGCTTTTACATGGTAAATAATATTATAAAAAACTGGCTTTTCCGTTTAGAGGAAAGCCAGTTTTTTTATGCAGGCTGCCTGCGCTGAAGTGTGACAAGAAATACGGTAGCCAGGATGCAGGCGAATCCGATGAGTTCGGGAAGATAGAAAACGGTACCGAGAAAAACAGCCGATGCAATAGAGGAGGTTACCGGTTCCAGTGTTCCAAGCAGGGTGGCTTTGACAGGACCGATGTCACCGACGCCGCGCAAAAAGAGATTGTATGTCAGGACCGTACCGATGAGTACGACGGCGGCCAGAAGCAGATACCCTGTCATATCGAGGTCAGTGGGAATGGTCCAGGGTTGCAGGAAACAGCAGAAAACGACTCCGCCGATGAACATGCCCAGAGCGTTGACGGTAATACTGCCCCAGTGCCAGACCAGATCCTGTGCCAGAAATGAATAACAGACACTGGCGACGGCTGTAATCAGTCCCCACATAAGGGCCTTGGAAGACAATACCATCGTAGATGGGTCTCCGTTGGTAGCGATGAGGAAGACGCCGGCCAGAGCCAGAAAGACGGATAGTGTTTCGGCCCGTGTAGGCAGGCGGTGGCCGCGGAAACAGACGATGACAGCCATCATCACGACACATAACGTCTGCAGGACGGCGGCCGTACCGGCATTGGCATATTGGATGGTCGTATAAAATGCCGTCTGACTCATGAGCAGGCCAAAGATAGAATAACAGAGAAGCAGAATGACATTGCGGCGTATCTTCAGCATGTCTTTCATCGCTCTATAATGAGGAGCTGCCATGAGCATCAGAAACAGACCGGCGCCGATGAGGCGGACGCTGGAAATCCAGAACGAATCAATGGTGTAATGGTGGAGCAGATACTGGCCGGCCGTACCGGTCAGTCCCCAGATAACTGCACCACCGCCAGCACAGAGATAACCCCTCAGGTAATGGCGTTGTGGCACGATGGAATTCCTCCTGTAATGTATTTCCTTTATTGTAACATTTTTATGAGAGGAATACAGCCGGAAATTTTTACTTCCAATAGGCCTGAGGCACTTGACGGAAGTGGTACAATAGAAAGAGCATGGATGAATTATTTGCAGTCGTCTGGAGGCTGTTGTTTCAGGAGGATACATGAAAAAAAATACAAGTTACAAGGTACAAGTCAGTGCCGGAACGTTGATTCTGGCTATGCGGGATTATTTCCAGGCGCGCAGAGACGGGCGGACAGAAGAAATGGAAGCCCAGCTCCGGCTGGCCGAAGCCTGCGTCAATGATATGGAAGAAGAAGCCGGTCACATAGCCGAAGCCATAGCCGATGCGGATGAGTATATGGAGGAAGAAGATTTCTGGGATGAGTCGGAAAACATGTATGTCAATGTACCAAAATGGTATAATTAAAAATTTTTTTGTCAAAAATTTTCCTTGACTTTAAAAGGACATCTATATAAAATAATAAAGAAAGATTCAGGCGGCAGTCCTGTGAGGCTGCGCTGATTCTGTTGATTTCTATACGTACCTTTAATATAGTCCAGAGAGGCTAAAAAGGGACATATGTTACGTATGCCTTGATATGACCTTTGCCTTTCGGCGAAGGTCTTTTTTTACAAAGGAGGATTTCCATGGTCAGTATACAGGGCAAAAGCCTGTTGGGATTGCAGGGAGTACCCAAAGAAGAAATCGAGCTCGTGCTGCGCGTTGCCAGAAAAATGAAAGAAGTTGTCAATAGCGACAATAAAAAATTACACCTGTTACAGGGTAAATCTATTGTCAACATGTTCTGGGAACCGAGTACGCGTACACGGGGTTCTTTTGAAATGGCTGCCAAGTATCTCGATGCTGATGTCATCAACTTCACGCCGAGCGGCAGCTCTATCCAGAAAGGAGAAAGTTTCCGTGATACTCTTCTGACAGTAACGGCCATGGGAGTGGATGCCATCGTCATGAGACACAAACAGGAAGGGTCTCCTCTTTATGCCAGCAAATGTGTTTCTCCGGTCATCATCAATGGTGGCGATGGTACGCATGAACATCCGACACAGGCTCTTCTGGACCTGTTCACTATCCAGGAAGTCAAAGGTCATATTGACGGACTGAAAGTAGTCATTGTAGGAGATATCGACCATGGCCGCGTAGCCCGGTCCAATATTTATGGCCTCAAGACGATGGGTGCTGATGTACACCTTGTCGGTCCGCGTACGCTGTTGCAGCCCGAACTGGCGGCCATGGGTGTTACCGTTCATTATGATCTCGATGAAGCCCTGAAGGATGCCGATGTCGTCAATGTACTGCGGATTCAGCGCGAACGTCAGGGTGTCGGCTTCTTCCCGGGACCTGGCGAAT
>NZ_ONTA01000161.1:0-4117 GCF_900320625.1 Megasphaera sp. DJF_B143 | reverse complement strand
CCATTGCCATTGGTGTACGGCGGCAGTACGAAGGTTCCCCCCGTGTCATTGTCGAGGTCCCAGGAGCTGCCGTTGCCGACGTACCAGTTCAGTTCCAGCGGCTGGTACTGGGTCAGGATGCCGACCGTCCCGATGCCGGAATGGCGGCAGTTGCTCAGGGTAAAATCAATGATACGGTATTTGCCGCCAAAGAGCAGCCCAGGCTTGGCTTGATCTTTCGTCAGGACACCGAGGCGGCTGCCTTTGCCGCCTGCCAGGATCATGGCCAGACAATTCGATTTTCTCATACGATTTCCTCCTCGCGCAGGAAACAGCTGCATCGATACCGGTCTGCTCCCATCGTACCGGGACAGCCGTTCCTCTATTTGTCTTCCTATCTAAGCTTTGGCAGATTAACAAAATCCTTGTATGCAAATATTATACACTACTTAAAATATTTTTTTAAGGGTTTGTTATCCCTATTTACGGAAATTTCACGAAAAACGTACTAAATATAGAATACCACAAAAAAACACACCTTCATCTGGTAGTTGACAAAGATGAAAGGTGTGTCCGCAATGGCAGTCCGTACCATATAGGCCGCCGGCTGTTTATTCTATTTTTCTGTTTCTTTCAGTGCTTCTTCCCTCGTCAGGAGCGTCACCATAAAGGGCAGGGCCAGAAGGATGCGCCGTGCCGCATCGGCCGTGTCCGCCGTAGTGCGCACGAAGCCGATGCCCTTTTTCCCATCGAGGGCCGTGACGACGCCGACGTATTCAAATCCTTCCATGATACGGGTGACGAAGGTCATATTGCCGGGATCGATCTTGAAATACACCCAGTCGGCATCAAGCATCATGACGGATCACCTCGCGGCGCATCATACTGTACTCTTCCAGCGGCGTATCGCAGGGGATGCCTACGAGCTGCTGGGCATGGGGGGCCGCCGTGATGGTGTTGCCGTCACCATCGGTCATGGCCGGCAGGGTAAGGGTGACCAGCGGTCCTTTCGGCTGGAGAAATTCTACGGTCTGACCGGTCTTGAAATGATTCCGCTGTTCGACCCAGACGATGTGCTTTTCCCGGTCATAGGAACGGACGAGGCCGATGAATTCGTGAGTCTGGGTATTGCTGGAATGGCTGTATACCTGATCGGCTTCAGTCGGGCGCGATACGGAGAAGCCCCGCGTATAGGGCCGGTGGGAAATCTTTTCCAGCTCCTGAAGCCATTCGGGGCGCACGTGGAAATGTTCCGGGTCACGTTCGTAAGCATCGATAGCCTGGCGGTATACCTTGACGACCGTAGCCACGTAATGGACGCTCTTCATGCGGCCTTCGATTTTCAGACTGCACAGGCCGGCATCGTACAGATCCGGCAGGTACGGCAGGAGGCAGAGGTCTTTGGAGTTGAAGATATATGTCCCCCGTTCGTCCTCTACGACGGGGAAATACTGGCCCGGCCGCTTTTCTTCGACTACGTTATATTTAAACCGGCAGCACTGGACGCACTGGCCCCGGTTGGAGTCGCGGTTCTGGGTGAAGTAATTGCTCAACAGGCAGCGGCCGGAATAGGAAATACACATGGCACCGTGGACGAATCCTTCCAGTTCGACAGGGACGCGGCGGTGGATTTCCCTGACATCGGCCAGGCTCACTTCCCGGGCCATGACGACGCGGCTGGCACCGAGGTCATGCCAGAACTGGACACTGGCCCAGTTGGTCGTATTGGCCTGGGTCGAAATGTGGATGGGCAGTTCCGGCACGAGCTTGCGGGCCAGACTGAAAATCCCCGGATCGGCGATGAGCAGGGCGTCTACGCCTATATCCCGCAAAAAGCGCAGGTAATCCGGCAGAGCCGTGAGGTCTTCATTGTGAGGGAAAATATTGACCGTCACATGGATCCGTTTTCCCCGTTCATGGGCATAGGCCACGGCTTCTTTCAGCTCATCCCGGGAGAAATTGTCACTGAAGGCGCGGAGACCGAATAATTTCCCGCCGAGATATACTGCATCGGCACCATAGAGAAATGCCATCTTCATTTTATCCATATTGCCGGCCGGAGCCAGCAATTCCATCTTTTGCATACTTATCCTTTCCAACGGGATACGGTCAGGCCATCCCCATTTTCAAAAAACACAGAATCAAAATACCGCCTATCGTCGATGAGCGACAGGAACTGGCGCAGCCGCGTCACGGCCGTCCGGTGCTTGTGCGGCAGCGTCCCCTTTATATAAATCATATCGTGATAGCGCAGGTTGTCTGCTACGATGAGCGCACCGGGCGAGAGGTGTGGCATCAGCAGCTGCAGATAGCGCACATACTGTCCCTTGGGGCCGTCGAGGAAGACAAAATCCCACGGCCCTTCCAGGCGGCTCAGCCACTGGGCCGCATCTCCCTGAAGAGCCGTGATGACCCTCGCGTAGGGAGAGCGTGAAAAATACTCCTTGGCCGTCCGGTACCGCTCTTTGTCGAGCTCGATCGTCGTCAGCTTCCCTCCCTCTGCCAGAAAGGGAGCCATGATCAGGGCAGAATAGCCGATACAGGTGCCGATTTCCAGCAGCCGGCCCGGTTTCGTCTGCTGGAGGATCCGGGTCAATAGTGGCAGTTCCGGATCCCGCAGGACAGGCAGCTGTTCCCGCGCAGCCTGACTGCGTATTTCTTCCAGAAGGTCCGTCATGGCATATGTTCCTTTACATTCTTCATATGGTCCTCGTAGGTTGTGGCAAAATAGTTATGTCCGTCTTTATCAGCAACAAAATAGAGATAGGACGTATCGGGCGCTTCCAGGATGGCTTTCATGCAGTCCATCCCCGGATTGGCAATCGGTCCCGGCGGCAGCCCTTCATAGCGATATGTATTATAGGGCGAGTCGTATTCCGTTTCGCTGATACTGTACGCCGCCTTGTGGGTTCCCATGGCATAGGAAATGCTGGCATCAGACTGGAGTTTCATGTGCCGGGACAGGCGGTTCAGGAATACCGACGCGATGAGCGGCCGGTCTTTATCGTATTTTGCTTCCTTTTCTATGAGTGATGCCAGGGTGACGAACTGGTAGATAGACATATTCCGCTCTGCAATCTGCTGGCGCATGTCGTCTGTCAGGTGACGGTCGAAATTTTTCAGCATCATGGTGACGACATCCTCTGCCGTCGCATCCTTCCCGATGAGGTACGTATCGGGAAAGAGGAAGCCTTCCGTCACAAGTGTCACCTTGCGGTTCCCTTTCATATATGGATACAGCAGGCTCGTATCGTTGGCTGCACGGAGAAAATCCTCTTCTTTGACGATGCCCAGCTTATCCAGGGCCTGAGCCGTCTGACGCACCGTATAGCCTTCGGGTACGACCAGCCGGGCTGCTTCTGATTTGCCGCTTTTTAGTTTTGCCAGGATCTGCTGGAGACTCATGTCGGACCGGATGGTATATTCCCCCTGTTTGAGATCATCGGCCTGGCCGGTGACGCGTGCCACCAGGCGGAACCAGCCAGGATTGACGATGAGTCCGTCGTCGTAGAGCTGATCGGCAATGTCGGTGGCAGTCATCTGTTCCCGCACATGGACGTATGCTTCCCTTTCGGGAAGAAAGTAATTTGGCAGGTAATACGATGCGATGCCCGCTGCGCCGGCTATGAAAAGGCACGCCGCGGCCGCTATGCCCCAGAAGCGCCTGCGGTGCCTTGCCGCCGACTGCCGTATTTCCCGGGCATCCTGCACGACTTCCTGTTCTACATGTTCAATTGTCTCTTCTATTTTTTTCTTGTTCATCCGTCTATTATACGGCAAGAACCGGTCCTGACGCAATAGGCACGACACAGCAGGCTCTTATAGCGGTTGACATCTTCTTTCCGAAGGCCAAGCCTAGTCCGCATCTGGATCCGCAATACCGCAAGGCGTATACAGAAAAGGACCCTGTCAGAGGAACCAGACTTTTTTCTTTCGTGTATCCCCGGTAGACGTGTATCCCCGGGACAATGATACAAATGTTTGGTATTTGTCTTTTTATATGATACAATACATTATACAGGGTATCGTATATGATATGATAAAGGAAATACATGCGGTATGACCGTACCGTCTCATGCGGTAAAATAGCACCTATTTCAGGAGGATTGTCATGGCTTCTGAACCGGCAGATCATTTT
>NZ_ONTA01000031.1:0-4187 GCF_900320625.1 Megasphaera sp. DJF_B143 | reverse complement strand
ATTAACCGCCTTACCTGGCAACACCTTCGTTTAGTATAAAGAAACGTATTGTTTTGTCAATATGAAGGGGCTGTAACAAAATGAGCTTTTAACCCATTTTGTTACAGCCCCTTTTAGCATGTATTTTTTTACTGAACAGGCTGGCAGAGAGCATTGATATCTATCTTGCGGTCTTTTTCCAGCATGCCTGTTTCGACGAGGAAGTCCTGGGTCTTCGTAAGGTCTTCTATGTCAGCATCGGTGATGGCCGGGTTGAAATCGTACCAGCCAGCCATAGCCTGTACCTGGTCTTCCGTGAGGCCCGTTTCCGCGGCGGCTGTGCCGTAGTATTTCTGCGGATCTGCCAGGTAGTCTTTGACGACTTTTTCATGGGTCTGCATGAATTTCTTTGCCACTTCGGGGTACTGTTTGATAAAGTCGCTGCGCATGGCAATGACGATGGTGGCATCGAGGAGGCCTTTGCCCGTCGTCAGGATGCGGGCGCCGTCGTTTTTCATTTTCAGTGTCGCCGGACCTGCCAGCAGGGCTGCATCGGCACTGCCGCCGCTGAGGGCTGCCGCTGCCTGGGGGATGCCCATGGATACGAACTGGACGTCATCGGCGCTCATTCCTTCTTTAGCCAGGGCCGCCAGGAGGAGCTGGTGCAGGATAGTACCCTTCGGGCCGGCAATTTTTTTGCCTTTCAGGTCTTTGACCGACTGGATGGACGGGTCTTTGGTCATGATCATAAAGGCTTCCGGTGCCCGGCTGTAGACGCCGACGACCGTCAGGTCGATGCCGTTGGCCCTGGCCAGGATGGCACTGGTTCCGCCCAGAGCATGGCAGACGTCGATTTTGCCGGCAGCCAGGGCTTCCGTCTGTTTCGGGCCGGCATCGAGGTCGGAATAGGTAATGGTAATGCCGTCGTCCTTGAATGCTTTTTCAAATACCTGATCTTTCTTTTCTATGATGGACGGGATATTGAGGGGCGATTTGACATAGGTCATGTTGATTGTTTCCGGTTTCTTTGCCGCATTGGCCGATTTTTCCTGGCCGCAGCCGGCAAGGCCTGCCATGGCTACGACAATAGCCAGGCCTGCCAGTACGAGTTGTACGCTTCGTTTCATAGGGGAGTCTCCTTTTCTTCTTCAAGAATATGCAATATATCAGTTTTCAGTGCCATCCGTCCGGCAACAGATGGCCGGGGATAGGGCTCTTCGTTGGTGACGCGTCCGCCACAGCAGCCTTTGTGCATGACCAGGATGTCCTGCCCCAGCCGCACCGCTTCATCGAGGTCATGAGTGATGAATACGATGGTCATGGGCTGCCGCACATACTGGGCCATGAGCTCGTCCTGCAGTTTTTCCCGGGTAAAATAGTCCAGGGCCGCGAAGGGTTCATCCATGAGGAGCAACCGGGGCTGACACGACAGGGTACGCACCAGGGCAGCCCGCTGGGCCATGCCGCCGGACAGTTGATCCGGGTAGGCTTTGCGGAAGGAATCGAGGCCGAAGGCCTTCAGATACTGGCCGGCCAGCTCGGCCGATCCGCCCATGCCATGCCGCCAGATGCACACATTGTCTTCTACGGTCAGCCAGGGGAGCAGGCGCGGCGTCTGGAACATGACACCGGTCCGCGGGCGGGAGCCGCCAAAATCGAGGGTCCCTTCGTCCGGCCGTTCCAGTCCGGCCAGAAGGCGCAGGAGTGTCGTCTTGCCGCAGCCGCTCTTTCCGACGATGACCGTAAACGAGCCGTCCCGGATGGACAGGCTGCACCCTTTCAGGGCAGCTACCCGTTTGCCGTCAGGCAGGGTATAGAAGCGGGACAGGTCTTCCATGCGGATATCACTCATGATGCTCCTTCCTTTCTGTCCAGAGATAGCGCTGGCCTATGGCTCTCATGAGGGCATCAGCGGCGATTCCCAGGACGCCCAGGGTCAGGATGCCGGCCACGACGATATCAGGCCGGGCCATTTCTTCCCCGTCGAGGATGAGATATCCCAGGCCTGCCGCGGCGGCAATCATTTCCGCCCCGATGAGGGAGCGCCAGCTGTAGCCCAGGCCGATGCGCAGTCCCGTGTACATGGCAGGCAAGGCCTGAGGCAGGCGGATATGCCAGAAAACAGCCCGGGAAGACAGGCCATAGACGCGGCCCATTTCCAGCAGCTGTTCATCGGGGTGGGACATGCCGTCGAGGGTATTGAGGAATATGGGGAAAAAGGTCGCCAGGACGACGATGATGATTTTACTGGCCTCGCCAATGCCGAACCAGAGGATGAGCATGGGCAGCAGGGCCAGGGGCGGCACGTTCCGCAGAAATTCCAGGAGGGAATGGCAGACACGGAGGGCCGCCGGATGCAGGCCCAGCCAGATTCCGCTGGGAAGGGCCAGGGCCGCTGCGATGGCAAAGCCCGTCATGACCCGCATCAGGCTCGCCCCGATATGGCGGGCCAGCTGCCCCGACGCGGCCAGCTGCAGCCAGCTGGACCAGACCCGTTCCGGCGGCGGGACGATATATGAGCCCCACCAGTGCCCCATGCTTCCCAGCTGCCAGCAGGCTATCAGAAGCAGGGGCAGAGCGCAGATTGTCAATATCTTCGTTAGTATTCGTTTCATGGCATTACCTGAAAAAAACCTCCATGCCGAAAGCACAGAGGTCCCTTGTCATACATGTACTCCGCCTTTGCTGTGCAGACACCTTTACAGTGAAGAACGACATATAGATATCATGTTTGCTGTCAGAATCACTCTTTCAGCTCACATTCCGTATTATACCATAAGCACGGGAAGCATCACAAATCGTTCCCGTCATTCATCCCAGGCACTGTCCGGCAGATTTTCGATGTCCGGCCAGGCCGCGTTGATTGCCTGTGCCATGAGCTTCTTTCCTGCCGGATCCAGGTGGAGGCCGTCGAAGGCCAGTTCCGTCCGGAGCATCCCCTGGCTATCGTACATGCCCGGCGTAATGTCGATATGGACCTGGGAACGGATATAACGGTTGACGCGGCCGATCTGCCACTGCCAGTCCGGCGCCGTTTCATCGTCAAAAGTCCGTTTGATATTGTCGGGATTGACAGGCGGCACGGTCAGGAATACCGGACGGATACCGTGTTCCAGGGATTTTTTTCGCACCTCTTCCATATCGGAAATGACGACATCCGCCCCCAGGCCGTTGCGCAGGCTGTTCGATCCCATGAGGATCAGGAGATATTTCGGCCTGAATGGCAGGACATCGGCGTCGAACCGGTCTTTGGTCATGGTACTCGTATCGCCGCTCTGGGCCAGGTTGACCGCAGGAAAATCGAGGTACGACAGATAGCTGAAATCCCAGTCAGCCGGCGAATAGGAGACGCTGCCACCACCGTGGCTGATGCTATCGCCCAGGACGGCCACCGTATAGGGCGTATCCGGATCGGTCAAAAACGGCTGGGCATCGGACCAGACGCCGATGGGGCCCCCCTGCTCATCGAGGGCCCGGACCCGCCAGTAAAAGGGATGATTCCCATAGCGCGGCCGGGGATCGTATTTCTGAGCCGAATCGGTCCGGTACACGTCGATGCGGTGCTGTGACGGTTCTACGCCTCCGGGATTTTCCGGCGCTGAATCCAGTACTTCCACTTCATACTGGCTGGCTCCGGGTACGGGGAACCAGTCGTAGACGGGATAAAGCAGGACTGACCCCTTTCCCGTATTATACGCAGACAACAGCTCCGGCTTTTCTACAAAGGGAGCCATCCGGTCCAGGGGAACTTTTTCAATTGATGAATAGTCACTGACCCGGCGTCCCTCCATATCCAGCCCATAGACGCGATAGTAGAAACAGTCGTCCTGGAAATCATCCGGCAGGGCCAGTTCGATGCCGTTGGTATAGGCCCGCTGTTCCGGCATGACCGGTTCGTAGGCGATGTCTCCCGTTTTTTCATCCGGTTCCATCTGCCGCAGGACCTGCACATCGTACATGACAGCTCCATCTACACGGGTCCAGCGCAGGATGGGGTGGACCGGAGCCGGCGCTCCTTCCGAATAATGGCGCAGGAGAACCGGTTTTTCCCTATCGGTCCGGTCTCCGGACGAACCGTATATTTTCTGTGCTTTTTCCAGAGGCGGCGACACGATGAGCCCGTGATGCGCATTCTGCCGGGCTGTCGTAGCCAGGACGCCGTAGCCCAGGGTAAACGATAAGAGTAATAGTAAAATCAGCATACTTTT
>NZ_ONTA01000273.1:0-3177 GCF_900320625.1 Megasphaera sp. DJF_B143 | reverse complement strand
TTATATTTTACGGCATTATCGATGAGATTCATGACAACTTCTCTCAGGCGGCCCGCTTCTCCCCATACAGGCACTTTTTCCAATGCACAATGGACAGTGACCTGTTTTTCATGAAGGACCGGTTCCATAAATCCTACGACATCCTGCACAATGCCTTCCAGATAGACAGGCTGGCATTCCTGTACTTTCCGCCGCTCCTCAATACGGGATAAATGAATGATTTCCTCAATCATGGCAAGCAGCCGTTCGGCCTGCTCGTGGATCCGGCTGCCAAAATGCTGGGCATCTTCCTTATTTTTAAACATGCCGGCCGACAGTATTTCAGAAAATCCCCGGATAGACGTAAGGGGTGTCTTCAGTTCGTGAGAAACATTCGACGTAAATTCCCGGCGCAGCTGTTCCCGCCGTTCCCGTTCCGTTATATCGTCGAGAATGAACAGGATACCGTATACTTCCTTATTTTTATACACTGGCTGTACGGTCAGCTGATACAGCAGGTCATCTTTGCTCAGCCGCTGTTCCTGCGCTACCCCGGATATATCATTGCCACGGATAGCCTGCCAGTCTGGTTCTGTAAACAGAGATGGCAGGGAAAGCCCCGTCACGGCCAAATCACGGCGCAGGTTCAGGACAGAAAGAGCACACTGATTGATGACCAGTACTTTATAGGATGTGTCGGTCAGGATAACGCCTTCCTGAAGATTTTCCAGCATCAGACGGATGATATTCCGCTGTTTTTCCAGCGTCTGGATCGTGTGTTCTATCGTCTGGCTCTGTTCGAGTATTTTTTCTACCAGTGGTCTCAATTCACTGTATACAGGCGGCACTTTTCCACGGATACTATCGGGGGAACCAATATGTTCCATAATCAGGGCAGTCCGGCGCAGCGGCGCCAGAAGGCTGGCCGTCAATTTACGCGACGCCACGATGCAGCAAAGAAACATACACAGCAGGAGCAGGCACAAGAGAGGCAGCAGAGATACAAAATGGGCATACAGAGAGTCCCGTTCCAGGCTGAGCCTGAGGACGGATCCATCATCCAGCCGCCGGGCCCGATAATACAGCATCTTTGACAATGTATGGGAATCCCTGACAGAAGAACCAGATCCTGTACGCAAAGCCTGTTGCACTTCCGGTCGTTCCAGATGGTTTTCCATCGCCGCCCGGTCATAATCCGACTCGTATAATACACTGCCATCCGGCCCGATCCAGGTAATCCGTATGATTCCCTTTTCCGCATGGCCCGTTTCCTGCAGATACGCTAAGGGCCTATCCACCTGCTTTATTCCTGCCGTCAGCACGGTCATCGTATTTTTGAGCTCTTCCTCAGCCTGTCCCTGCAGGGAGTGCCAGACAAGGATACTATACAGGATCATCGTGACTGCCATACAGGCAAATCCGATGGCCAGCAGGCTGAGATAAATGCGCTTTTTCATTTTATTTTAGTTTTTAAGGACATAACCGACACCGCGTATGGTGTAAATGATCCGGTTATTGGTGCCTAACTTTTGACGCAGGCTGCGGATATGCATATCGATAGTGCGTGTTTCCCCTTCATAGGAAAACCCCCAGACGGCCTCCATAATACGTTCCCGCGTCAGGACAATGTTCTGGTTAATCATCATATAGCGCAGCAATTCAAATTCTTTAACAGTAAGAGGACACGCCGTACCATTTACCGTCACTTCATGCCGTTCCTCATCCATACGGATTGGTCCGCATTCTAATATATGCGGCATTTCTTTTCTCGCCTGGCAGCGGCGGAGTACGGCATGGATACGGGATGTCAGTTCTACGATACCAAAGGGTTTTTTGACGTAATCGTCGGCTCCTTCATTCAGTCCCTTGGCAATATCAAATTCACTGGTTTTCGCTGTAAGCATGATAACCGGCAGCGTTTTATATGCGGCCTGATCACGCAGACGGCTCAGTATACTCAGGCCGCTTTCGCCAGGCAGCATAATATCGAGGAGAACAAGATCTGGCTTTTCACTTTCCATCGCCTGCCAGAATTCATGGCTGTCTGCCATCGTTTTTACAGCGAAATTCTGACTTTCCAGCGCATACCCTATGAGCTCCCGGATACTTGCATCATCTTCTACACAATAAATTAAAGACACGTGTACCACCCTTCCTTCAGGTCATTATATGTTACAGTAAAGTATACAAACAAAATATGTATACACTATGTAACTTCTGTAAAAGATATGTAAAAAGCAGCTGCGCCCAGGCACAGCTGCCGGATAATTAGAAATCTAAATCTTTAGATATAAGCTGAACTTCCCATTCTTTATCCACCTGCTTGTACGTAACGGTGGCGATAAAAGAGTGAAGATCACGGACCCATGTAAAGTTGCGGTCGTCAATATTGCCATTATCGAGATTCTTGTTAAAGGTGAACATAATCGTATCGAGAGGCGTCAGGACATATCCTACCGAGAACCCTTTCTGGCGGGGATGATCTATCGTATCGAACCGGTACGGCGTATATCCGCTCAGATTATGTTTTTTATACCAGAAACTCGTCCACAGCCGCGAATTGATACCCTGATTGAGGACAACGCCCCAGTACGGATCCTTCCGTACGGCATCACGGTAAGAATACAGATCCTTCCGGTATCCCGTAAAGAAGCGGAGATTGGCCTTTGACCATAAATGAATGGGATTATGGGTCAATTCTGTCCGGAACCCCTTATGCGTACCTTCCCGGTCTCCTTCGGCCCAACGGCCCCAGCTGGCACTGCCATCGATATAAATACCAGCATTTCCCGCATAGATACGGGGCATATAATAGCGCAGTTCCGGCCAGCGCGTAGCCCAGATATGATCGTCGTTATCGGTACTTTCTTCCTTGCTGTACCCGAATGTAAAGGTCCCGACAGGTGTCCTTTTGCCGACTTTAAGGCCTGGCTTAAACCCTTCTTTAGAGTAAACGGCATAGTTCACATCCATATAGAGGTCCCCGTTGCGATTCATGGGGAACCGGGCATCGCCGCGAAGGCCGATGCCATTATCATTATTATACGTAGGCCGTGGAAGAAGCGAAAAAATCCACGGTTTCTGATTCCGGTCTTTGTCCAGCCGGCCTTCATAATGTCCATACGTGAAGAGACAGATATTCTTGAACCACAATTTCGTATTTTCTGCAGTAAACTTTTCGCCGGGATAAATATGAAT
>NZ_ONTA01000143.1:0-3516 GCF_900320625.1 Megasphaera sp. DJF_B143 | reverse complement strand
GCAGCGACGGCACAAATCCGTCAGTATTATGCAGATGAACAGAAAGAAACGCAGGATTTTTTCAATAAGCAGAAAGATAAAGCCGGCAATCATAGTTTTGTCACGGAAACGAAATCTTATGAAGTAACGCATAATGATGGTACCTATTTATCCATCGTCGAATCGGGACAAATCTATTTTGGCCGGGATGCTCACCCGACCCATTGGAAAAAAGGGACAACGTTTGATTTGACGACGGGGAAAAAAGTAACCTGGCAGGAAATTATCAAGCCGGGCGATGAAAAGTATTTTACGATCAAAAAAATCAATCAGGCGTTGTTCTCCAGCAAGTATCAGCTTTCTTCTTATTTTACCGGCCTGACACAGCTTCCGGAAAACTATTATCTCGATAAAGCGGGGAATATCCATTTCCTGTTCGGGCTCTATGAAGTAGCTCCCTATTCTACGGGCATCGTCGATTTGAATATGATGAAACGGGCAAAGTAAATTCGCATGTACCTTTGGCCTTATGGTAGTGTGTCCATTAGGAACACTACCATATATACATTTTTCAGTTGCAAATTTTATAGGACCATGATATGATGTGATGAGTGAAACATAATTATTTACTAAGATTTAGTATGATTTTGGAGGTAGAATCATGGACAAATACGAATGCACTATTTGTGGTTATATTTATGATGAAGCAGAAGGCGACGCTGACAACGGCGTAGCAGCAGGCACAAAATTTGCTGACCTGGCTGATGACTGGGTTTGTCCTACCTGCGGCGCTGGTAAAGACGCTTTTGTAAAAATGGACTAAGTCTGTCTCTATAGGCGGATTCGACGGGATTGTCTTCGGGCAGTCCCGTTTTTGTTTTATGATAGATGCATTTTTCTATAGCGTAACAGGATGCATTGCAGTACAATATAAATAAAGTGTCATACATGTATACAACTTAAGGAGGTATGTCAAATGGATTTGAAAGAAGTACGTGACATTGCGCGTCAGAAAATGAAAGGCTGTCATGTCTGTCCCGAATGTAATGGGAAAGCCTGCGTCGGCATGATTCCCGGTTTTGGCGGCCTGCGCACGGCCCGTTCATTTATGCGCAATATGGAAGCATTGCAGGAATACGGCCTGGTCATGCGCAGCATGTCCGGACAGGATGAACCGGATACGAGCTGTCAGATACTGGGACGCAAACTGAGTATGCCTGTACTTATTGCACCTGTCGGTGGGATTGTTCTGAATGCCAAGGTAGACGGTGATCCGGCTACAGTAGAACAGGAATATGATGAAGCCGTGACACAGGGTGCCATGGACGCAGGTACGCTGTGCTTTACTGGAGACAGCGGCGCTCCTTATATGTATGCTTCGGGTATTGCTTCCTGTAAGAAACGCCCGGGCGTAGTCATCCCGACGATCAAACCCCGCAGTAATGACAAAATCATAGAAAAAGCCCATGAAGCGGAAGCTGCCGGCGCTTTCGCCGTTGCCAGCGATATTGATGCGGCGACATTGATCAATATGCGCATCTTTGGCCAGCCAGTAGGACCTAAGAGCGCTGGTGATATTACAGAAATCGTGAAATCCATCCAGCTGCCGTTCATCGTAAAAGGCATCATGTCGCCGGAAGAAGCCGTTGCCTGTGCCGATGCCGGAGCAAAAGGCATTGTCGTCAGCAATCACGGCGGCCGTGTCCTCGACGGCATGGCAGGTACGGCGGATGTGCTGCCGGGCATAGCTGATGCCGTTAAAGGCCGGCTGACGATTTTCGTCGATGGCGGTGTCCGTCACGGCGAAGACGTACTGAAGATGCTGGCTCTCGGTGCTGATGCGGTCCTTTTGGGACGTCCGGCTGCCGTAGCCGCTATCGGTGGCGGGGCGGAAGGTGTCAAACTGCTTCTGGATACACTGAAGCGGGAACTCATGGATGCCATGATGATTACCGGTGTCCGCGACTTGTCCCACGTCCCGTCAAATGTTGTTAGAAAATTATAACGATTGGCAGCCAGTCACCAGCCACTAATCCTACATTGACAGCCCGCTTGTCTTGCCCGTATAATAGTACTATTGCAATTATTGCAGTTGTACTCGATAGGAGGTATTTCATGCACAGCATTTCCTATTTCTGGCACTTATCGCGCCTTATATACGGACCACGGAATTTCCAGGAAAACAAGCGGGCTGTCGTTTTTTTTGCCCGTGCCATATCTAACCGGACCTTGTTTGAAGAATTGTACGATTTCTTCAATCACTATGAACCCATGAAAGGATTCTTTGACCAGCATGATCCTGATTTCCAGGAAGTCATGACCCGCGTCTTCTTATTCAAGAATTCGACCATGCGCCAGCGCCTCGATGCCTTGAAGCACCATTTCACTATCTTGCGGACGTTCTTTTCCGATGACGTCATTCACGAACTGTACTGGGGAAATGGCTATACCCTGTGGACCTCGCCGGATGAATCGCTGCCCTTGGAAGCACGGCTCATCTTTGATACGGGCCAGCGCAAGGAAGGCTTCCTGTCACTCTATCTCTATCACGAAGGCCAGATGATTTACCATTTTAATTTCCGCTTTGACTACAATGCTGATGGCACACCGTCCATGTATATCGGTACTATCCAGGGATCAAAACACGGCCTGGAAACGACGAAAGTCCTGACTAAAAAGCTTTTTGGATACCGTCCGAAGAATTTTATTCTTTACTTGATGCGCATTTTCGTCCAGACACTGGGCATTCACGATATGTACGTCATAACCGACGAAGGCTTCTATACTAACAGCCACATGCTGCGCGGCAACCGCTCGAAGAAGACCAATTTCAATGACTTCTGGGTTGGTGAAGGTGCCGTACCTGATAGTAAGGAACAGTGGTATTTCCGCCTGCCTATCGAAGAAAAACGGCGCAAATACGGCGAAATCAAGTCCCAGAAGCGCAATCTTTTCCGCAAGCGCTATCTCCTTATGGACACCATCGTTCCTCCCTATATCGCTGCCATCAAGTCTCTCTTCCGGCAGGGATTTGATCCCATACCGTCGGCCATTGACGAAGCGGCTATCACCGATAAACCGGCTGACTACGATCCCATCGAAGCACCGGTGAAATAGCCTGTAGTACAAAGTTTATAGTTTGCAGCAAAAAAGAACCCTTCAGACGCATGCAACAGATGCTCTCTTTTATAGTGCATCTGCTGCATGACGGTGAGGGTTCTTTTTTTGGTGCGACCGGCAGCCATCAGCTAGCGACCTGCGATTCCTACGGATCTCCGATGACGATGCGCCGGCCTCCCTGGGATTCGTAAAGACGATGAGAAATAGAGAGGACGGTCCGGTTCTGGGCAACTGCCTGCAGAGCCTGAAGAACTTGGGATTCTGTGAGGGAATCGAGGTTGGCTGTGATTTCGTCGAACAAGAGGATTTGCGGGTCCATGACGACGGCCCGGGCGATGGACAGGAGCTGGCCCTGGCCACGGGAAAAGAACTCTGGCTTGTAAGGCGTAGCCAATCCCTGGGGCAGGGCGTGGCATG
>NZ_ONTA01000068.1:0-3464 GCF_900320625.1 Megasphaera sp. DJF_B143 | reverse complement strand
GGGACAGACGACAGATATGAGAAGAGCTACGATAAAGGCATTCTGCATAAAGGTGTATTCAAACATAGGATTCACTCCCTGTATTTTCAGAAACATATTCACGGATATACTCATCAGGCGAGCAGAGATGACCGCTGCCACCGGCTACGTGGTACATATATTGGGAATTGCGCATAGCCGCCCGCAGATTATGTTCCACTGTGACGATGGTGATGCCATGCTCTGTATTGAGCTGTTTCAGGAACGGATATAATTCTGCCTGGGACTTGACATCAATTCCCGTAGACGGCTCGTCCAGTATGAGAAGGTCCGGATGGGCCATGAGAGCCCGGGCAATGAATACTTTCTGGCACTGCCCGCCTGACAGGTTTCCGATGAGTGATTCCCCGTAGGCATCCATTTTCATGAGCCCCAGATAATGGCTGACCGCTTCTTTATCCTTTATGCCGAGGACTTTACGGTATGTATTCATCACTTCACGCACCGTAATGGGAAATTGGCGGTTCAGGGTTTCAAACCGCTGGGGCACGTAGCTGGTCCGCTTGAAATCATTGACCAGTGTGCCCCTGGATGGCTTTAACAGCCCGAGAAGCAATTTTATGAAGGTACTTTTTCCAGATCCGTTTTCTCCTACAATAGAGATATAATCCCCATTGTGGATAGTCAGATTCAAATCGCGCAGCAAATAGGGTGTCCCCGTTTCATATGCGTAATAGACATGAGATATGGTAATCATAAGGCAGTCTCCTCTGTATATTGACAAGTAGTGTAATATATTATATCCTAATCCTAACCGCAAGTGCAAGTGATTTGCATTTATATATCTTTTTCATTTATAAGATAGGAAGCTGCCTGTATGAAACGTCTTTTCTATATATTCACCATCCTGTTGCTTCTCCTGCTCGGCGGATGTGCCCCGGAAAGCCAAAAAACACCTCCTCCAGAAGCGGGAAAACTCCCGGTCGTCGTTTCCTTCCACGCTATGGGAGAACTGGCCCATGCCATCGGCGGAGACAAGGTCGATATCCACATGATCATACCGGAAGGGGAAGAACCGCATGACTTCCAGCCTAAATCATCCGATTTGACGGCCTTATCCCAGGCCCGTATCTTTATCATCAACGGCTGTGGACTGGAAACCTGGGCTGATAAAGCGGTAGAAGCAGCGGGAAATGAACAGCTTGCCGTTGTCACGGCATCAGACGGAGCCGATATCCACTATGTAGAAATGAAGCAGATTCTGCCCGGCCGGAAGCCGGAAAAACAGGCCGATCCTCATGTCTGGCTGAGTCTGAAAAATGCCAAGATAGAAGCGCGCAACATACGCGATGCTTTCGCCGCAGCTGACCCGGACCATGCAGACTATTATACCCAGCGGTATATGGAATTTGTCCAGAAAACAGATGCGCTGTACGCCCGGTACCAGCTGAAATTTAATACGGCCCCATCCCGGACTTTCGTCACCGGTCATGCAGCCTTTGCATATCTGGCCCGGGACTTCGGCCTCCGCCAGCTCAGTCTGACTAATGTCTTTGCCTCGGGAGAACCCAGTGCCCGTCATATGACAGAATTGGCTGATGCCTGCAAAGCCGCCCATGTCCAGACCATTTTCGTAGAAAACATGGAAAGCCCCAAAATAGCGGAAACCCTGGCCCAGGAAACGGGAGCCAGACTGGAATCGATAGATACGCTGGAAGAAGGAGACGAGGACGAAACGTACCTTTCTGTCATGAAAGACAATCTGGAAAAAATATACACATCCCTCCAGGAATCGTAATTAAATAAAAAGAAAGGGGGCCGCAACATGAGCATTTCCGTTCATGTTGCGGCCCCCTCTCTTTTATCTATTGATAGTAATATTATCGTTTATGAGAAGCGCGCCATATGTGCTGGGCTTCCGCCGCACGGATCAGAGATTCGCGGAAATCGGGATGGGCAATGGCAATGAGCGCTTCTGCCCGCTGCCACGTCGTCCTGCCTTCCAG
Organism: Megasphaera sp. DJF_B143; assembly: GCF_900320625.1. Lineage (NCBI taxonomy): Bacteria > Bacillati > Bacillota > Negativicutes > Veillonellales > Veillonellaceae > Megasphaera > Megasphaera sp. DJF_B143. Next base: position 1,479 of record NZ_ONTA01000068.1, on the reverse strand, counting down.
TTCTGCTATCCCGTATTCCGTTACGATACACGGAGCTATGGCCCGTACCGTCGTAACGATATCGCCATGTGAGAAAAACGGCTGTATGCGTGAATGTACGATACCCTGCCGGTCTGTATACGTCGAAGGCATAGTCAGAAAGGCCTGCCCATGAGGAGACCAGAAGGCACCGCTAATAAAATCGACCTGTCCCCCCGAGCCGCTGATATGCCGGAGGCCAGCCGATTCCGAGCAAACCTGTCCATATAAATCGACGGCCAGGCAGCCATTGATAGAAACGAACTGGTCCAGCTGACGGATCTGGTCCACGTGATTGACATATTCAATAGGGGCTGATAGTAATGCCCGGTTGTGATCGACGAAATCGTACAGTTCCGTGCTGCCGGCACAAGTACCATACACGCCTTTGCCCGGCAGGAGTTCTTTTCTGCGATCCGTTATCTTCCCTGCCTCATACAGTTTCAGGCAGCCATCACTGAGATATTCCGTATGCATGCCCAGATCTTTCAGATCCGAATCGGCAATGAGCATCCCCAGGGCATTGGGAATACCGCCGACACCGATCTGCAGCGTCATACCGTCTTTCAGATAGGGGAGCAGCCAGGCCGCAATTTTCTTATCGATTTCCTGTACGGGCGGATTGGGTGCCGTAAGCACCGGTACATCACTTTCCACGATAGCATCAATATCGGAAATATGAATAAAATCTCCTCCCAGGCCGTACGCTTCCGGCAGGTTGGGGTTAACTTCGACGATGATGCGGTCTGCTGCATCGAGAGCGCCCTGAGTGGCCGACGGATTGCAGGCAAAACTGAAGTTCCCATGACGGTCCATGGGAGAAACGGTCATCATGACAACATCGACCGGTGCCATTCCCCGGCGGTAATATTCTGCCAGATGACTGTACTGAATCGGGGCGAAATAAGCCCGGCCTTCATTGACATCCCTGCGGTCTATCTGGCTGCTATGCCAGGTATGATACGTAAAAGATACGCTATGGGGATCTTTTTCCAATATCTGCGGCCGTTTCAGGCAGAACATGCAGCGGATCTTCACATCGGCCAATTCCCCTGTCCGTTCTGCCAGGGCCTCATCGAGAAGCTGGGGAAAGGTAATACCCTGGGTGTAATCGACCCAGTCCCCGTCGCGGATCAGCTGCACTGCCTGCTGCGGTGTACAGCGTTTGCTCATGTATTCACTCTGGTAATCCATCAGCTCATCTCCCATCTGACTGACGCCGTTTCTGCCTGACAATCCCTATTATCGTTCCTTGATGGCCTTGACGATGCGTTTCATCCCTTCGGCTATGATAGAGCGCGGCATGGCCAGATTGAGGCGGATATAGCCCTTGGCGTTATCGACAAAGAGCGCATCTCCTCCTTCCAGCAGTACGCCGGCTTTATTGGCCATAAAGTCAGGAATATCTTCTATATCGCCGAGATACGGATTCATGTTGACCCATGCCAGATAGGTTGCCTG
>NZ_ONTA01000141.1:0-19895 GCF_900320625.1 Megasphaera sp. DJF_B143 | reverse complement strand
TGTAAGTCGCCACAACTCTTCAGAGTCAGTGGTGCTGTTCTCGTTGAAGCAGGAAGCCCCCGCCTCTATAGACGGGGGTACGTTCACTTTATTAGTACTATGAGTGGAAATCCGCAGGGATTTTGGCTTACGAAGGGGTGGGAAAGGTGTATTCATTGGAATCACATGCCAGAGGGTATTTAATTTTTTCTATGTTTGTTTTTGGGACGGTGGGATTATTTATTCATTATATTCCCCTGCCATCCAGTATCATCGCTCTCAGCCGGGCGTCACTGGGGGCGGCGTTCCTGTTCTTTCTGGTCCGCTTCCGCCATATGCCTATGTCGGGGCAGCAGATCCGTGATAATCTGAAGTTGTTGATTATTTCGGGTATCTGTATCGGCATTAACTGGATTTTACTATTTGAGGCGTTCCGCCATACGACGATGGCCATTGCTTCGATTTGCTATTACATGGCACCGGTATTTGTCATTCTCGTATCGCCGGTCCTGCTTCATGAAACCCTTACGGTACGAAAAGTCGTGTGTGTATTGCTGGCACTTCTGGGCATGATGTTTGTCGGAGGCGTTTTTGAACATGGGTTATCGGGCGTTACTGACTTGTCCGGTATTTTCTTTGCCCTCGGAGCAGCCGTATTTTATGCTTCTGTTATTGTGTGCAATAAGAAATTTTCTCCGATTTCGGCGTATGATAAAACCATTATCCAGTTGGCAGCGGCTGCCGTAGTTTTATTGCCATATACCCTTATCACGGAAAACTGGTCTTCCTTGTCCTGTACGCCATTTCAGTTTTTCCTGCTTCTCGTACTCAGCCTGTTTGTTACGGGATTTGCCTATGCGTTATTTTTTGGCTCCATGAGATACTTAAAAGCGCAGACGGTGGCCATTCTGACCTATATTGATCCGATTGTTTCGGTATTTCTGTCGGCCTTATTTTTACAGGAACCGCTGGCTGTCAGCACGATCATCGGGGCTGTCCTCATTCTGGGCTCGACTCTCGTCAGTGAGCTCAAAGCCTGAATCAGGGCATAGAAAGAGAGGCCGTCACATCAATTGCTCAATGTGACGGCCTCTCTTTTGCGTTTACTGTAGATGTTTTTTATTTAAGGAATCTGAAAATTATGCGTTTTCCTTGGCCGTGCTCATGACCGGAGATTCTTCGAAAGAATTAGGATCTGCATTCATGGCGTCGATGCGGGCACGGTATGCTTTATCTTTGGCATAACGGATGTTTTTGTAACGGCCTACGGTCAGGAAGGGAACGATGATGATAGCAATAGCCAGGTATCCGCAGTAGCCATAGCCGTATTTGATGATATTGGTCAGACCGACGATAGAAACGGTCATGGACAGGGCAATGATGAAGAACGTGACAATGGCAGAACGGATAACGGCACTCTTGCTGACTTTTTTCAGCATATGGATTTCAGAGAAACGGGCCGTGAAGCCAAAGACGGTCGTAACGCCCGTAGAAATCAGGCATAACATCAAGAAGATGCTGTAGGCAACGGTCAGCCAGGTCATGCCCATGGATTTCAAGCTGGTCAGTGTCGGTAATGGAGATTTACCATAGATGCCGGTCCAGCCCAAGAGCATGCAGACGGCCAGGGTCAGGGCGATGGCATTCATAGCGAAAGAGAACCACATGGATGTAGCACAATTTTTACGGGTGACCAACGGCATGCCGACGACGATCATGGTCGGGATGACGACGCACTGGAAACCGGAGTAGGTGAATGCATGCAGAATAGCTGTCGGCAATTTGGAGAAGCCGTTTACGGCGAAATCCTGAGCCATGGCCTGTGTAAAGAACATGGTGCCTTCTACCGAACCGCCCATATAGACGCCGACGGAGAAGATGGCAATGACCATAGCCAGGATGGCAATGCCCATATAGGTCGTAGCGCGGCGGACGAGGCCGGCACCAAAAATGGTCAGGAAGAAAATAATCGTGCCGACGATGCCGATACCGGCATAATAGTTGATGCCCGTCTGTGCGGCCAGGGCAGAAGCAGCGCCGGAAACCGTGGCGGAAACGGCCATGATGACCATGATATAAAAGAATGCTTCAAACAATACTTCGATACCTTTAAACGGGCTGTACAAATTCTGGAACAGTTGTTTATAACTGCGCAGATGACGGGAATTGTACATATTCATAGCTTCTTTGATGGTCAGTGTAAACAGCAGCATCGTAATGATGGCTGTAACCGGTCCGAGCCAGCCCAGGCTGACGAAATAGACGTTTTCCTGATTGCCTGTAGCAAAACCGCCGCCGGCATGAGAACTGAATAATACGGCACCGACCGAAAAGCACAGGCTCAGCGATGCGGTTTTAAACGTGGATGGTGTTTGCATGATAATTCCCCCTAGTATAACAAATATCCCTCGTGAGAGAAACGAAAACGCCTTTCGTCTCTCTGCGTGTTTGCTAAGAGACGAAAGGCGTATATATCCTTCCGCGGTACCACTCTGCTTCGCCTGAAATCAGGCGCCCTCTCGGATACGGCATTTTCGCGATATCCATGCTCTGTAACGGGAGTTCCCGTAGCGGCCTACTAACCTTCTTTCAGCCTTTCCGCTCGGCAATGAGTTCGACTCCCCGTTCGCACTGCCTTGCACCGGCCGGCAGCTCTCTGTAGCTGATTGGGTAAGTTTACTAGTTTGCTTCATCGCGTTTGTGTGACGTTTGATGGTGCAATCATAGCACGCACATGGGGGAGTGTCAAGAAAATTCACGAAAAAAATATTAAAAATTTTCAGGTAAACGTTTAAGTTTACAAGAAAAACGTTTTACGTATCGACGCTTTTTTTGTCTGATATTATAATTTTAAACTATGCAGGTGTAGGTTTTTTTTAAATGCACCCAGTCCGGCGGAAATCACAGGGAAACATATTTCGACAATCCACCTAGAAGGGACAAATGTACACAAAAAATAATGTATACAAAAATGTAAGCTCTTATATATTGACAGCCCTCAAATATATAAAATATAATTGAAGTGTTGTCATTATACCAACATTGCTTATACATATATAATTTTGAGGAGGAATTATTCATGAAATTTGGCGTATTGAAAGATATTAAAGCTGATGAATACCGCGTCATAGCTACTCCGGCAGAAGTCGCCATGATCGCCCGCACAGGTGCGGAAGTATGGGTCCAGAAAGATGCCGGCAAGGGGGCTGGCTTTTCTGATGAAGCTTATGCGGCAGAAGGTGCTAAAATTGTCGATACGATGGAAGAAATTTATGCCAACTGTGATTTTGTGGCAAAAGTAAAGGAACTGGAAGAACGGGAATTTGATCTCATCCGGGAAAACCAGATTATCTTCACCTGCATCCATCCGGCAGCCCATCCGGCAGAAGTCGATGCCCTGCTGGCTCATAAAGCCGTATCCTTTGCAGCGGAAGACTCGCACCGCTATGGTTCGCCAAACTGTGAAGCAGCTGGTAAAATCGGCGCTATGATGGGCCTGAACAGTCTCCTTTCCTGCAACGGAGGAAAAGGCAAGTTCGTCAATGGCTTTGGCGGTGCTCCCGGTGTCCATGCCCTGGTCATCGGCGCCGGTACGGTTGGCCGTGCCTGTGTCGGCGTCCTGCAGCAGCTCGGTGCCCGGGTTACGGTCATGGATGTCAACATCGGCGTATTGCGCATGATCGGCCAGCAGTTCCATGAAAGCGTGGATACGATGATTTCCAATCACTATAACCTGACGAAGATCCTGCCGACGGTCGATGTCGTTTACAATTGTGTCCGCTGGCCGAAAGATGCCAAAGAATTCATGATCGACCGCAAGATGGTGGCATCCATGGAAAAAGGTTCTGTCATCGTCGATATCAGCAACGATTATGGCGCCATTGAAACGTTCCATGAAACGACTCATTCCCATCCGACCTATGTGGAAGAAGGTGTGGTTCATTACTGCGTCAGCAATATCCCGGCAGCCTGCGGCCAGTCTACTTCCATTGCCTACGCCGCTTCCGTCCTGCCTCATTTCCTGAGCATCATCAAAAACGGAGTCGCTGCTGCCTGTGCAAAAGATGGCTTCCTGCGCCGTTCCATGGTAACGTACAAGGGCTATCTGACACACGAAGAAACGAGTGCTATTCAGGATAAACCCTGGATTCAGCCAGAAGTCATCCTCGGCATCAAAGATCAGGAACTGGATCCGGCTCCGGCTGCAACGGTTTCTAAATCCACTAATTTCGTTAAATTATAATTATACAATCACACGTCAGGACAGGGGGATACGTTTGTGACCGTTACTAATTTTCTGATCGACTTTTTTATAGCCTCAGTGTTCATTCTCATCGGGCAGCTGCTGCGCTCTAAAGTGGGATTTATCCAGAGATTTTTTATGCCGTCGGCGATGGTGGCAGGCCTTTTGGCACTGGCTGTCCGCTATACGGGGATCCTGCCGTTTTCCAAGGGGATTGGCAGTTATCCCGGCACGTTGATCATCCTGATTTTTGCGGCTATCGGCCTTCAGGGATTCACCATCCGTAAGAACGATATGAAAAAGGAAGTAGCCCGCCTTGGCTCTTACTTTTGCTACAAGACGCTGGCTCAGGCGATTCAGTTCAGCCTGCCTGTTATTTTTTCTATTCTGGTCATTTCGCAGCTGTTTCCCGATATTAACTATGCCTTTGGCCTCCTTCTGGCATCGGGCTTTTCCGGCGGTCATGGTACGGCCGCTGCCGTCGGGTCGGCTCTGGCGCAGATGGGGTTTGAAGATGCCAAGGATATTGGCATGACCTGTGCTACGGTAGGTCTGCTGGCGGGCATCTTCGGCGGACTTATCTATACGAAAATGGCAGCCCGCAGAGGCTATACAGCGTACATCAAGGATTTCTCCTATATTTCCGGCGACTTGAAGACCGGGCTGATTTCCAAGGAAAACCGTCAGTCCATGGGGGATGAAACCATTTCTTCGACGACACTGGATACGCTGGCTTTCCATCTGGCTCTGCTTCTGACCTGCTCCGGTGCCGGATGGTTCATCATGGATTTCATCTATAAGAGTACCGGTCTGGATCTGCCGAGTTACCTGTTTGCCTTCCTGCTCGGCGTGGGCCTCTTCCTCATCCTGAAACGGACGCCGGCTTACGATTACATTGACAACCGGGTGATCAGCCGCATTTCCTGTACGGCGACGGACTATCTTGTCTTCTTTGGAATTGCCTCTATCAAAATTCCCGTCGTCATCGAGTACGCTGTTCCCCTCCTTATGCTGCTCATCGTGGGCATGATCATCGTTACGTATATGCTCTGGGTTGTCGGTCCTCAGATGAATAACGAAAGCTGGTTTGAACGGTCTCTCTTCGTATACGGCTATTCGACAGGCGTCTTTGCCATCGGGTTCGTCCTGCTGCGTATCGTCGATCCCGACAACAAGTCCAAAACGCTGAATGATACGGCTATTGTCGGTTCTCTCAATACGCCCTTTGAAATGTTTGCCTGGTCCTTTGGCCCTATCATGCTCATGCAGGGTCAGCACTGGCTTTTTGCCGGCCTCTATCTGGCTCTGACGATTGCCTGCTTTGTCGTCTGCAAAGCCTGTGGCTGGTGGTGGGGCGGTACGGACAAGCATCGTCCCGGCCTCGGGACAGGGGAAACGGAACAGGCCGTTGCCCTGGAAGCCCCGGGCACTGATAAATAATAACTGATCAATCATCGACAGGGGATGAAGAAAAGGACGGTCACACAAGAAATTTGCTGTTGTGTGACCGTCCTTTTTATGCGTTTTGGGCATGAAAATCGTGTTACATAACCTTGGCTTTGTAATAAAAATGGTTTTGTTTTTTAAGTGACAGGCGTTACTTTTAAGCGGTTTAAAATTTTAATATCATTCCGAAAAATTTAATATCATCTGCGGAGAAAAGCTATGCGTAAGGGATATTGGTCTTTTCAGTTGTTTTGTTTTATAATGCATAGCGGATAGGGAAAGAGCCCTGAAAAGCGCATGGAATACGCTGTTATCAGCAATTTTCCATGTCGTTTTACTCGCTTGTAGAGAATAGGAGAATCCGCGTATGTATATCATGGGAATGGAAAAAATTTTAAGCCGTAATTACGCAATCTGGAAAAAATCCGAAAAAGATAAAGACGATGATAAAACAAATCACCGCGGTCCCCGCAAAGGATTGCCTGTGGGACTGATGATGGATTGTCTGCCGGCGATGGGGTAAAAATATGTCAGTCATAAATAAGAAAGCACAGCAGAAAAGAGAAATTCCGCCTTTCTGCCGTGCTTTCTTTTTGCTATAATGAAATAACAATAGTATCGTTTCAGGATAGGTGGGCCCAATGGAAAAGGAGACCTTATGGATCACGTACAACGCATAAAACGGCATGAACACAAAAAAAGACAGATTGATATGCTGCACGGTCCTCTTTGGAACAAATTGATTATATTTGCACTTCCTCTGGCCCTGACCGGCGTGCTTCAGCAATTATTCAATGCAGCCGATGTGGCTGTGCTGGGGCAGTTTGTAGGAACCCATGCCATGGCGGCCGTAGGCAATAACACACCTGTCATTTCGTTATTTGTCACACTGTTTCTGGGCTTGTCCCTGGGGGCCAATGTCGTCATCGCCCGGTATCTGGGAGCACGCTGTCCGGAACAGGCCGGCGAAGCTGTTCATACTACGTTTATGCTGGCTCTGCTGGTCGGTATACTGCTCATGATCCTGGGAGAGGCAACGGCCGGTATCATTCTGTCTCATCTCGGCGTTCCCGACGTGGTTATGCCGGCAGCCGAGTTGTATTTGCGGATTTATATGCTGGGACTTCCGTTCATCAGCTTTTATAATTTCCAGTCCGCTATTTTCCGCAGCCGGGGAGACACGCGGACGCCACTGGTGGCCCTTGCTGTGGCCAGTGGTCTGAATATCGTGCTCAACCTGCTATTTACGGGACTCTTTTCCGGGGGAGTCGCCGGTGTAGCGATTGCCACCGTCCTTTCCTATGGCGTAGGAGCGGCGATTTTGTTCGTCGCCTTGTTGCACAGCGGTGATGTCCTGGAATTACATTTGCATGACTTGTGCCTGAAACGGGTCTATCTGGCGCCTGTTTTACGGATCGGACTGCCGGCAGGCCTGCAGGGCATGGTGTTTTGTATTTCCAATATCATCATCCAGTCGGCCATTAACAGCCTGGGTGCCGATGCCATGGCCGCATCGGCAGCAGCTTTTACCATCGAAATCAACGTGTACTGTATCATCAATTCATTTGGCCAGGCTGCGACAACCTTTGTCAGTCAGAACTACGGTGCCCGCAATATCCGGCGCTGCCGGAGCGTCATGTGGTGGTGTCTGGGCCTCAATGCCTTTTTCATGGGACTGATGGCCTTGTTCATTTACTGGAAGGCGATTCCTATGCTGGGATTTTTCAGCAGCGATCCCCTGGTCATCGGATTGGGGAATACGCGCATCATTTATGTCGTGTATACCCAGTTTATCAATATCCTCATAGAAATTTTGTCGGGAGCCATGAGGGGATATGGCTTTTCTCTCCCGCCGGCTGTCCTCACTCTCATTGGCATCTGTGGTGTGCGCATTGCCTGGGTGTATGCCGTTTTTCCTTCATCCCACACATTTGCAACGCTCATGGCAAGTTATCCCATCAGCTGGATCGTGACGGCCGTACTGCTGGGCCTGTTATATTACCGGTACGTACATCGCCTGCCCCATACATCATAGAAAATAAAGAAAGAAAGCGGATTTGTCCCCATGGCAAAAGCCTTGTGGGAACAAATCCGCTTTGCGGTTTAGTATATATCCTGCTATTTTCAGTACCGTTGCGTCAGATGACGCAGGCCGTCTTACCGGCGTGGCGGCGGGGGAGGCCGATGTCCCCGTGGCGGTGGCGGTGGCGGACCGGGATGATGATGGTGGTGATGCCCGTAATATCCCCATCCGTATGGCCATGGGTCATAGGCCCACATCGCATCGAGGTAGATTTCATTCAGATAGGCGGCATAGGCCATGCGTTCCAGATCCTCTTTGGTCACGACACGGATTTCCCGGACTACCGTGCCTTTCTGGTCGCCAACTGTATAGTCTGCCATGATATCGGCTTTACCCGTAGAGACCGGCTCGATGACGCCGGACCCGGTTACTTTGGCAATCGTGTCATTCAGGCTGCGGGCACTAAGCGTATAGGGGACATTTCCGGGAATCTGCATCCGGATGACGCCCTTGCTGCCCAGTGCCAGATAACGCGGATATACGACGAGGCGGCTCTTTTTCAGCAGTTTTTCCGCACTGCCATAAATCATGCCCGGCTGCTCCCCGTCTACCCGCCAGACAGACGACTGGTCTTTGGCGACCAGATACTCACCGGCCAGTTCCTGTGTATTCGTGTGGTATGCCCGGACATGACGGAAATACTTATCCGTCAGTTCTTTATCGATGCGCAGGTAGTATGGTTTTTCCTTGTTATCCAGTCCGGTCAGAGCCGGATTCAGACTGTTGATCAGAGTCGTCGTCTGGTCATAGGACTTGCCGCTGGTAAGATAGAATTTTTTTATGAGTTCCGTGCTCCGTCCTGCCAGCGGATCGACGGGCTTACGGGTATTTGATACGGCATCAGCTGTTCCGTTTTCTGTAACAGCTGATGCCGTGGCAGGCGCTGCCGGGACGGTTGCTGTCGGTGATGCCAGGGCGACTCCGCTGCATCCTGCCAGCAGAGATAACCAGAGTGCCGTACGATAAATGAGTTTTTTCGCTTTCATGGAGAAGATACCTCCTTGGTAAAGGACTTTTTCATACATCTATTATAAGAGGACATTCCTGTTTTGTCACATCCATCGGACAAACTGTCATGGAACTGAAACAATTTTTCCTCCTCTTTATAGCAGACTGATACAGAAAAATGTCTATGAATGTGGTAAAATATAAATAATGTGCATAGTATAAAAGGAGTGTTATCCAGTGATACATCTCACGAAACGCCTGCAGGCAGCGGCCGGACTCGTTCCGGAAGGGGCCTGCATAGCCGATATCGGGACCGATCATGCCTATCTGCCCGTTGCCCTTTGTACCAGCGGGCGGTGTCTCTCTGCCATTGCAGCCGATATTGCCGAAGGTCCGCTCAGCGCGGCCCGTTCCCATGTACAGGGGGCAGGGCTGGCATCGTCCATTGAATGCCGTCAGAGTGACGGGCTGCAGCGCATCCTGCCCGGAGAAGTAGACGGCGCCGTTTTCTGCGGTATGGGCGGCCCCCTTATCGAACATCTGCTGGAGCAGTCGCCGGACGTCGTCCGTTCCCTTTCCTTCCTGATCCTGCAGCCCCAGAGCCACGCATCCCGCCTGCGGCGGTATGTATACAGCCAGGGATGGCATATTACAGCGGAACGGCTCGTAGAGGAAGAGGGCCGGCTGTATGAAATGATGAAAGCAGAACCGGGCTGCGGGGAAATCCCTGATGACTGGCTCTACGATGTCGGCCCCTGCAACTGGCAGACCAGGAATCCGCTCCTTCCCCGGCTGATCCGTCAGCTCATCGAAAAAGACAGGATGATTTGTCAGGGCCTGGAGAAAAGCCAGCAGGACCAGGGGGGAAGACAGGAACAACTCAGGACACACATTCAGACCATGGAGGCTCTCTTATGTCGATACAACTCAGTAAAATAATCAACATCATGGAATCCTTTGCGCCGCCCTGCCTGGCGGAAAAATGGGATAATCCGGGCCTGCTTGTCGGCAGTCCCCGGGAAGAAATCCAGAGTGCGGTGGTAACACTGGATGTGACCATGGATACGGTGGAATATGCGATAAAGAATAAAATCAATCTGATTATCAGCCATCATCCGGTTATTTTCCAGAAATTATCGTCCCTGCGCACGGACACCTATGACGGGCTCATGTATGAGAAATTGCTGAGCCATCACATTTCCGTCTACAGCGCCCATACGAACTGGGACAGTGCCGAACACGGCATCAATGATATCCTGGCACGGAAAATCGGACTGACGGACATACAGGGCCTGGTTCCCGTTCATACGGATCCACTGTACAAATTCGCCGTATATGTCCCGGAAAGCCACGCTGAAGCCGTGCGGATGGCACTGGGAGAGGCCGGTGCCGGTTTTATCGGGAATTACAGCCATTGCATGTTCAGTGCAGACGGAGAAGGGCAGTTCAAGCCTCTGGCCGGGACGCATCCCTTCATTGGCGATATAGGGAAACTGGAACGGACGAAAGAAGTCCGGATTGAAACGATTATTCCTGCCAGCCGGCTGAATCTGCTTTTATCGGCCGTACGGATGGCTCATCCATACGAAGAACCGGCCTTTGATATCTATCCCCTGGTCAATAAGGGGAAATCCTGTTATATCGGGCGGATTGGAAAGCTGGCACAACCGGAACCGGCACGGATGGTCCTGCGGAAAATCAAGCGGGCCCTGGGCATCCAGATCCTCACCTATGCCGGGCCGGAAGATATCATCGTAGAAAAGGTAGCCCTTTGTGGAGGGGCCGGCGCGTCTTTCATTGGCGAAGCCGCCGCTGCCGGTGCCCAGTTGTACCTGACGGGCGATGTGAAATACCACGAAGCACAGGACGCGGTAAAGCGCGGACTGGTCATTGCCGATGGCGGCCATTATGGTACGGAAGTCATTTCTGTCCCGGTCCTGGCCCGGCGCCTGCAGAATGCCGCAAAAGAACGGGGCTGGCAGGTTGTTTTCCAGACAGACCCGACGATGAAAGATATGTTTGGCCATTGTTAAGAAAGGGGTAATGAAAGAATGAAACGAGAAGAAAGTCTGCATCAGTTTTTAACGGAACCCATTTATTGCATCCTCGGTGAAGCCCTGTGCCTGGGCAGAGGAAATATAGAAACGGCCCGGCAGGTCATCGATGCCGGCGTCAAAGTGATCCAGTACCGGGAAAAGCATAAATCCTGGCGGGAAAAGTATGCAGAAGCCAGCCAGATTGCGGCCATGTGCCATAAAGCCGGCGTCACCTTCATTATGAACGACTCGGTCGATCTGGCCATCGCCTGTGGTGCTGACGGCATCCACGTCGGCCAGGACGATGCACCCTATTCCTTCGTGCGCAGACTGGCCGGCCCGGATGTCCTCATCGGCGTTTCCACGAATACCATCGATGAAATAAAAGGTGCCATTGCCGACGGGGCCGACTATGTCGGATTCGGGCCCATGTATCCGACCCAGTCGAAAAAGGATGCCAACGATGTAGTCAGTGATGAAGCCATCCGTTACGCCCTGACCCAGAACGACATGCCCCTTACCTGCATCGGCGGCGTCGGTCCGGAAAACATGGCACATCTGTACAAAGAAGGATTCCGCTCCTTTGCCATGATCAGTTCCATTATTTCGCAGCCCGATATCGGTGCGGCTGTCCGTCACATGAGAGATATCCTTTCTAAAGCAGCGCAGGAAGGATAAGGACGGTTAATACATATCTGTATGCCATAGGCAGCGGAGCGTCATCCTCAGAGGGTGGCGCCTTTTTTCCATTTGGACGGGACCGATGTCTATTTGCTAAAAATTGTCAGGAAGAGGAATAAAAAGAGATTGACAACGTATAATAATGCAATTATAATAGGAGCAGTGTTTATTTTTACTTTCCTATTGACTCTTTTGAAGGAGTGTTTGGCATGAAGTTTGATTTTCAGTTAATTCTGAACTCCATACCCCTGCTGCTGCAGGGCGCGGCTGTTACGATTGAAATTACGGCTATGGCAGTCGGCATCGGCCTGGTATTGGGCCTCATCACCAGCATCTGCCGCCTGTCCCACATGAAAGCCTTGAATATCCTCGCTGTATGCTACGTCAATGTCATCCGCGGTACGCCTATGCTGGTACAGATCTTCCTCATTTATTTCGCCCTGCCTATGGTCATCGGCGAACGGATCAACCCCTTTGTCGCGGCAGTAGCGGCCTGCTCGATTAACAGCGGTGCCTATGTATCGGAAATCTTCCGTGCCGGCATCCAGTCGGTAGACCGGGGACAGATGGAAGCCGGTCGTTCCCTCGGCCTTTCCTGGGGGCAGACGATGCGCTATGTCATCCTGCCACAGGCGTTCAAGCACGTCATTCCGCCACTGGGCAACGAATTTATTTCTATGACCAAAGAAACGTCGCTGGTCTCCGTTATCGGCTTTGAAGAACTGACACGGCGCGGCCAGCTGATCATCGCCAAGACCTATGGCTCCTTTGAAATCTGGATGACCGTCGCTGCTATTTACCTGATTATGACCCTGGGCATCGCACGCCTGGTCAGCTACTTGGAAAAGAGGTTTGCTACAGATGATAGAAATTAAAGGCCTGAAAAAAAGTTTCGGGACCCATGAAGTCCTGAAAGGCATTGATCTGACAATCAAGGATAAGGAAGTCGTCGTCATCATCGGGCCGTCGGGATCCGGCAAGAGCACCATCCTGCGCTGCATCAATTATCTGGAACAGCCGACGGCAGGCGAAATCATCGTCGATGGCATCAGCATGAGCGATGCCAAGAGTATCAACGACATCCGCAAGGAAGTCGGCATGGTGTTCCAGCGGTTCAACCTGTTCCCGCATATGACGGTGCTGCAGAATATCATGCTTTCTCCTATGAAAACCCGTCATGTCTCTAAAAAGGAAGCACAGGATACGGCCATCAACCTGCTCCGCAAGGTAGGGCTGGAAGACAAGAAAGATGCCTATCCGGAAACGTTGTCCGGCGGACAGCAGCAGCGTGTGGCCATTGCCCGGGCCCTTGCTATGAAACCGAAATTCATGCTCTTTGACGAACCGACATCGGCCCTGGATCCGGAAATGGTCCGCGAAGTTCTGGACGTCATCAAGGATCTGGCCCGCGACGGGATGGCCATGGCCATCGTTACCCATGAAATGGGCTTTGCCCGCGAAGTAGCCGACCGCGTCCTCTTCGTCGATGGCGGGTATATCCTGGAAGAAGGGAAACCCGATGACCTGTTCTTCCATCCCAAAGAAGAACGGACGAAAGAATTTTTATCCAAGATTTTGTAAATGCCCGGGCGGTATGCCCGATTATTCACAAGTTATAGCATTTTCATTGACACGCTACGCCCTTTTTGTTAGAATGAAACTGTATTTGATGTGCAATCAATAGTAATAAGGAGATGTAGCATGTATACAGGTTTATGGGCTGGTTTTAAACGGTTTGTACATGTATCATGCTACCCGTATGTCTAGGTGAACAACCCAAAGGTGATATTATGTCCCCTTTGGGTTTTGTGTTTTCTGAGGAGGGGTTAGTAATGAAAGTCGGTTTGGTTCTGGGAAGCGATTCCGATATTCCCGTAATGAAAAAGGCTTTTGATTTGTTTAATGAATTTGGTGTGGAATGTGAAGTCCTTCTGGCTTCAGCCCATCGCACACCAGCCGAAGTACGGGAGTTTGCATCTACAGCACAGGACAGGGGCCTGAGCTGTATCATTGCCGGCGCCGGCATGGCTGCCCACCTTCCCGGCGTGATTGCCAGTTATACGACCCTCCCGGTTATCGGGGTACCGCTGGAAAGCGGCAGCCTGAAAGGGATGGACGCACTCCTGGCTATCGTGCAGATGCCGTCGGGAATGCCCGTCGCCACCATGGCCATCAACGGCGCAAAGAATGCCGCCCTTTTTGCCATCCAGATCGGTGCTGTCAGTGATCCCGAACTGGCTGCCAAGTATAAGGCTTACCGGGAAAAAATGACCCGTCAGGTCATGGAAAAAAATGACAAGCTGCAACAGATGCTGAAGACCAGTGACGCCGTTAAGACGAAACTGAACAATGCGGCCGGCCAGGTACTGCAGGCATTTAAAAAATAGTGAACGACCCTTATTACCATAGATAGATTTTCATACACAGGAGGTTCCCTCATAATGTACGATTCGATTTGGGACAAACAGCACGAAGAGTGCGGTGTTATCGGTATTTTTGACAAAACACTGGATATACCGCGATATCTGTACTGGGGCTTATTCGCCCTGCAGCACCGCGGCCAGGAAAGCGGCGGTATTGCCCTGACCGATGGACATGATATTCATACGTATCGTGGCATGGGCCTGATCAGCACGGTATTTGAAAAAGGTGTCCCCGAAGATCTGGGCGGCCACATCGGTATCGGTCACGTCCGGTATTCGACGACGGGTTCCAACAACCCCCGCAATATCCAGCCTCTGGCCGTATATTCTTCCTTCGGCCAGATTGCGCTGGCCCATAACGGCAATCTGACCAACACGCGGGAACTGCGGGAAGAACTCGATGCCAGCGGCGTGACGTTCCAGACGACGATGGATACGGAACTGATCGTCAACCTCATCAGCCGCAGCCGTCAGAATACTATCGTGGAACGCATCAAAGAAAGCATGAACCGCATCCAGGGGGCTTTCTCCATCGTCGCCATGACCAAAGACCGTCTCTATGGCATCCGCGATGCCTATGGATTCCGTCCCCTTTGCATCGGCAGGACGACGACCGGCGGCTGGGTCATCGCCTCGGAAACGTGCGGCCTCGATGCCCTGGGAGCCACGTTCGTCCGCGACGTACAGCCCGGCGAAGTCGTGGAAATCAGCGAAGATGGCGTCAAATCCTATTTCTATGGCAAGGCGGACCGCAAACAGGTATGTTCCTTCGAATATATCTATTTTGCCCGTCCGGACAGCGTCATCGACGGACAGGATATTTATCAGGCACGGCTCAATATGGGCAAGGAAATGTGGAATGAAACCCAGTATGATGCGGACCTGGTCATTTCCGTCCCCGACAGCGGTAATACGGCGGCTATAGGCTATTCCATGGCATCGGGTATCCCCTTCAACCACGGCCTCATCAAGAACCGTTACATGGGCCGTACCTTCATCAAGCCGAATCAGAAAGAACGGGAACTGGCCGTACGGATGAAGCTCAACGTAGTCAAATCGGTCGTACAGGGCAAGCGCATCGTCATGGTAGACGATTCCATTGTCCGCGGCACGACCAGCGGCATCATCTGCAAGATGCTCCGCGAAGCCGGCGCTAGGGAAGTCTATATGTGCGTTTCGGCACCGCCCATCATGTATTCCTGCTTCTACGGCATCGATACATCCGTGCGCAAGGAACTCATCGCATCCGCTCTGAGCGTAGAAGAAATCCGCAAGTATATCGGCGTCGATAAGCTGCATTTCATTTCTATCGACGGCCTGTGCCGGGCAATCCCGGGGATCCCCAAAGAAGACCTCTGTCTTGCCTGCTTCAATAATGACTATCCGACTGACATCCCTGTGACCAATGAGGAAGGAGAAAAATATGCTCTCGAATAAAAAAGGTTTAACATACGCCGATGCTGGCGTAGATATCGATGCCGGCAATAAAGCCGTAGAACTCATGAAAGACTCTGTAAAGGCGACATACCGTCCGGAAGTACTGGGTGACCTCGGCGGATTTGGCGGGCTCTTTTCCCTTATGGACAGCAAGATAAAAAAACCGATTCTGGTCAGCGGTACCGATGGGGTAGGGACAAAGCTGCGCCTGGCCATCATGATGAACAAACATGATACGGTCGGCCAGGACTGCGTTGCCATGTCCATCAACGACGTCCTCGTACAGGGGGCCGAACCGCTGTTTTTCCTCGATTACATCGCTGTCGGCAAACTGGACCCCGTCCAGGTTGCTACCATCGTCAAAGGCGTCGCCCATGCCTGTGAAGAATCGGGCTGTGCCCTCCTCGGTGGGGAAACGGCCGAAATGGCCGGCTTTTATGCCAAAGACGACTATGATCTGGCCGGATTTGGCGTCGGCATCGTAGACCGCGACAAGGTGATTACCGGGGAAACCATACAGGCTGGCGATGTACTCATCGGCATTCCGTCTACAGGCGTTCATTCCAATGGCTTTTCACTGGTGCGCAAAATCGTACTGGAACGGCAGAACATGAAACTGGATCAGTACGTCGACGAACTGGGCATGACCATCGGTGAATGCCTGCTTACGCCGACCCGTCTCTATCCCCGTCCGTGCCTGCCGATCATCCGCAACTTTAACGTCAAAGGCATGGTACATATCACCGGCGGCGGTTTTTATGAAAATATCCCCCGCGTCCTTCCCAAGGGAATCGGCGTAGAAATCGACGTGACATCGTGGCCGCAGCTCCCGATTTTCGGCCTGCTGCAGAAATGGGGCGGCGTAGCCAGGGAAGAAATGTACCGTACCTTCAACATGGGTATCGGCATGATCATGATCGTTTCTCCTGAAGAAGCCGATGCCGTACTGGAAAATCTGTCCAGCCGCGGCGAAAAGGCCTATGTCATCGGCAGGGCCGTTCAGAGCGATGTCCGCGTAACTCTCAAGGGAGGCGCTTTCGATGACTAAAAAACGGATGGTCATTTTTGCTTCCGGACGCGGTTCCAATGCGGAAGCACTTCATGAAGCCGTAGAAAATGGCACGATCAATGCCGAAATCAAGGCTCTCGTAACGGATATTCCCGGGGCAGCCTGCATCGACAAGGCAAAATCCTGGGGTGTTCCCGTCATCGTCGCCGACCGCAAATCCTTTGACAGCAAACAGGCATTCGAACAGTATATCCTCGATGCCATTGCACCGTATGCGGCTGATGTCATCTGCCTGGCAGGATTCATGCGCCTGTTGAGCAGTGATTTCATTTCTCATTATGAACATAAGATTATCAATATCCATCCGGCACTGCTGCCCAGCTTCCGTGGCCTTCACGCCCAGGGACAGGCTGTGGCAGCCGGCGTCAAGATTGCCGGGTGTACGGTCCATTTTGTCGTTCCTGACATGGATGCCGGACCGATTATCCTGCAGTCGGCCGTTCCTGTACTGGAAGATGACACGGAAGATACACTGGCAGCCCGGATTCTGACCAAGGAACATCCGACCTACGTCCGGGCCGTACAGCTTTTCTGTGATGATAAATTGACAATCGATGGTAACGTCGTTCGTGGCACTCAGGGTTAAGGAGGAATCATGATGAAGGTAAAACGCGCGCTTCTCAGTGTATCTGATAAAACGGGGATTGTTGAACTGGGCAAAGCCCTGGCAGATCTGGGTATTGAAATTATTTCGACAGGCGGCACCATGCGGACATTAAAAGAAGCAGGTGTGCCTGTCATGGCAGTACAGGACGTAACGGGTTTCCCCGAAATGATGGATGGCCGTGTCAAGACGCTTCATCCGAAGATTCACGGTGCCATTCTGGCCGTCCGCGATAACCCGTCCCACGTCCAGGATATGAAAAATCATGGCATTACCCCCATCGATCTGGTCGTCGTCAATCTGTATCCCTTCCAGCAGACGATTGCCAAACCGGGCGTTACCCTGGCAGAAGCGATTGAAAACATCGATATCGGCGGTCCCTGCATGGTCCGGGCATCGGCTAAAAACAACAAATACGTCGCCATCGTCACCAATCCGGCCAAGTATGGCGAAATCATCGATATCCTGAAAAAAGACGGGGAATTTACCGACGCCTACCGCCTGGAACTGGCACGGGAAGCCTTCCAGCATACGGCCCAGTATGACACCGCGATTGCGGCCTACCTGTCGGAACAGGTCGAAAAGGGGGCGGCTGACTGATGAACGTAGCCGTTATTGGCGGCGGTGGCCGTGAACATACCCTGGCTTGGAAACTGGCCCAGAGTCCGAGCGTAGACAAATTGTATGCCCTGCCTGGCAGCGATGCCATGGCTTCTATAGCAGAATGTGTGCCCATCGGGGTGGAAGAACTGGACCGCATTGCCGATTTTGCCGTAGAAAAAGGCATAGACATGATCGTTGTAGGTCCCGAAGTACCGCTGACAGAAGGCATTGCCGATGTATGCCAGAAAAAAGGCATTGCCGTTTTTGGCCCCAATAAGGCGGCGGCCCAGATGGAAGGGTCCAAAGTATTTGCCAAGAATCTCATGAAGAAGTATCATGTGCCGACGGCGGCCTATGCATCTTTCACCGATGGCAATGCGGCAAAAGACTATATCCATAAAATGGGGGCTCCTATCGTCGTCAAGGCCGACGGACTGGCTGCCGGCAAGGGCGTCGTCGTGGCACAGACCGTGGAAGAAGCCGTCGATGCCGTCAATGCCATGATGGAAGACCATATTTTTGGCGCTTCCGGCGGCCGCATCGTCATTGAAGAATGTATGGTCGGCGAAGAAGCCAGCCTCCTGGCCTTTGTCGATGGCAAAACGATTGTACCCATGATTTCTGCCCAGGACCACAAGCGTATCTTCGATAACGACGAAGGACCCAATACGGGCGGCATGGGCGCCTATGCCCCGGCTCCGGTAATGACGCCGGAACTGGTCCAGACCGTGTATGATACGATACTGGTCCCCGTCGTCCAGGGTCTTGCAAACGAAGGCATCACCTATCAGGGCTGCCTGTACGCCGGGCTGATGATTACAGCCGGTGGCCCGAAAGTTGTAGAATTCAACTGCCGTTTCGGCGATCCGGAAACGCAGGCCGTCCTGCCGCTCCTCGACGGTGACCTGGCACAGATCATGTATGCCTGCACCCAGGGGACGCTGCGCCGCGACATGGTTCACTGGAAACAGGGCGCTGCCTGCTGCGTCATTATGGCCAGCAAGGGGTATCCGGCTTCCAGCCATAAAGGCGATGTCATTTCCGGCCTCGACGCCGTGGATGACGATATCGTCGTGTTCCATTCGGGAACGAAAAAAGCAGATGGCCTGTACCAGACCAACGGTGGCCGCGTCCTCGGCGTGACCGCTGTCGGAGACAGCCTGCAGGAAGCCATCGATAAAGCCTATGCCAATGTCCGCAGGATTTCCTTCGACGGACAGCAGGTACGCTCCGATATCGGCGCCAAGGGATTGCGCCATTTAAAAAAATAATTGACACCAGGCAATGAGGCCCGGGATCCACGAGGGTCCTGGGCTTTTTCTGTCTGGATGACAGGGGAGATACTGTATGGAATATCGTATAGAAAAAGATTCAATGGGAGAAATCAGGGTTCCCGCCGATAAATTATGGGGCGCCCAGACACAGCGCAGTTTTGAAAATTTCCGTATCGGGACAGAAAAAATCCCGCCGGAAATGGTGACGGTCTTTGCCTATTTAAAAAAAGCCGCAGCCCTGACCAACAAGGAACTGGGCGTCGTCACGCCTGAACGGGCCGATGCCATCGTACAGGCCTGCGATGACATCCTCGCCGGAAAACTCGATGGCAATTTCCCGCTGTCCGTCTGGATGACTGGCAGTGGCACCCAGTTCAATATGAACATCAATGAAGTCGTGGCCCACCGTGCCGTTCAGATCCTGAAAGAACAGGGCATGGAAGAAACGGTCCATCCCAATGACCACGTCAACCATTCCCAGAGTTCCAATGATACTTTCCCGACGGGACTGCACATGGCAGGAGTGCTGCTCATCGAACAGCAGCTGTTCCCCGCCATGGACCGGCTCTATGAAGCCCTTCACGAAAAAGAAGTGGCATTTAAGGATATCGTCAAGATCGGCCGTACCCATCTTCAGGATGCCACCCCGCTGACACTGGGGCAGGAATTCAGCGGCTGGGCCCGCATGATCCAGCGCGATAAAGAAATGCTGACCCGCGGCGTCGATTTCCTCCGCGACCTGGCCATGGGCGGGACCGCTGTCGGAACGGGCATCAACTGCCCCGAAGGCTATGACGTGCGCTTTGCGGAAATCGTCAGCCAGCTGACCGGCACGGCCTTCCACACGGCACCCAATAAGTTCCAGTCCCTCACGAGCAAGGATGAACTGGTCGTCGTCCACGGCATGCTGAAGGCCCTGGCCTGCGACCTCATGAAAATCGCCAACGATGTCCGCTGGCTGTCTTCGGGCCCGCGCTGCGGCATCGGGGAACTTTTTATACCGGAAAACGAACCGGGCAGCTCTATCATGCCCAGCAAGGTCAATCCGACCCAGTGCGAAGCCGTTACC
>NZ_ONTA01000140.1:0-3448 GCF_900320625.1 Megasphaera sp. DJF_B143 | reverse complement strand
CTTATGCAGCAATGTTTGTTATCGGCAAGAGCGCTAATGGACTTACAAGTTGGAAGAATGAACACGGGAAGACACTCAAGGCTCTCGAATCTGCCGATAGCGTCGATTAAACCTTTCAACGGTAGCCATACCTTTTAATGATTGCGGATTGGGGTGCCGCTTTTGACTACAGCGGCCACAGCAACATATACATCAAGGCCTCAGACGCGCTCTTGCTCTATGCCCTGAGACGCAGAAAAGTCCAGAAACAGCATGGTTTCCGGGCTAAAAGCACATACGGGCATAGTATATCAAAGATGAGGTCTTGATATACTATAGAAGGGATTACTGTAATGAGACAATATGTAGTTGATGCATTTACGGATTCTGTGTTTCATGGCAATCAGGCGGCTGTTTGCGTGCTGGACCAATGGCCGGATGATGAACTGATGATGCATATAACCAGAGAGAACAACTTTTCGGAGACGGCATTTACCGTCCGGGAAGGCGGTAAATGGCACTTGCGCTGGTTTACACCGGGTGGGGAAATCGATTTGTGTGGCCATGCCACGCTTGGAACCGCCTATGTTCTGTTCCGTTTTTATGAAAAGAATTCGGACAGACTTGTCTTTACCACTCTGTCCGGTGACTTAATAGTAACAAAAGAAGGTAATCTGTTGGAAATTGAGTTTCCCGCTTATGACCTGGTGCCGGTGGAAGTAACAGATGAAACGGAACAGGCTCTTGGTTCCAGACCACTTGAAGCCTTCATGGGAAGGGATCTGCTTTGCGTGATGGAGAATGAAAAGACAGTACGAGAACTTACACCGGATCTGGAAAGAGTAAAACAGATGGCTGGCTTGCTTCTTCATGTTACTGCCGCGGGAATGGATACAGATTGTGTTTCTCGCAGTTTTGCTCCGAAACTGGGTGTTGCCGAAGACCCGGTTTGTGGATCGGGCCATTGTCATATCATCCCTTATTGGGCAGATTTGCTTGGCAAAGACAAGCTGGTGGCATATCAGGCGTCCAAACGCGGTGGGACACTTTATTGTCGGCGTGAAGGAAAAAAGATCTATATGGCTGGTAAAGCAGCGCTTTACTCAGTCGATGAATTGTTTGTAGAGTAATTTCAGTGCATGCTCCGATATATTCGAATTACATACAAAAAGACCGTCACGTATATTCGTGGCGGTCTTCGTCATTCATGGAATGATGTATGTGAAGTAGAGGTGTCGTTTTAAGAACGATGCGTTTTGCAGAGATATTTTAGGGGAAGCTGGACGATGGTGATGCCCAAGAGGATGCAGATCGCTCCTACTGATTGGATGTGCGTAAAGGTTTCGTTCAGGAAGATGACGCCTAGGATGGCGGCGATGAGCGGGTTGAGCGCTGTGAACAGGCCGGCCTTCTCGGCACTGGTATACTTTTGCGCGACGGGCTGAAAGGTGAAGCCAAAGACGGAGCAGATGAATACTAAGGCTAGGATGGCGCTCCACGTTGTCGTATCGTCAGGAATGACTGGACGTTCCAATAAGGCCGTGCCTACTGTGCTGTATACGGCGAGAAACCCCATCTGCAAGATTCCTAACAGTAACGGGTCACACTGCCGGGCCAGGCGGGCAGTCAGGCAAATCCAAAAGGCATAGAAAACGGAACCGGTTAGACAGATGATTTCGCCCGGGGCCAGGTGGAAGTCAGCGCCTTGCAGGGTGAGACAGGCGATGCCGATCAGGAGCAGGGCCGTAGCCGTCAGGACTTGTTTCCTCGGCCAATGGTGGCTGACAACGGCCATTAAGACCAGTACCCAGACGGCGGATGTATTTTCCAAGAAGGCTGCTGTCGAAGAGGGAATCGTCGTCAAGCTGATGAGCTCACAGGTCATGCAGGCAAAGAGGAAGGTTCCTAAGAGACAGGCAGCCTTCCATACTTGGCGTGTCAACAGTGGAAGACGGTGGTGGAAGAGCAACAGCAGGATAAGCGTCGTCAGGGTAAAGCGGGTAGCCAGCAGTTCTAATGGTGGTATCCCATTCAGGCCGATTTTCGACAGGAGATAGGAAATGCTGCGCGAAGCGATGACGAGGATGAGCAGTATTTCTGCATGTCGTTGTTTCATGAAAAGTCTCCTTACTTTTTTACTTTTATGATATGATAGAAGTAGCATGGAGGGAATAGCAAAATAATCCATGAGGTATTGAGAGAAAAGCAAAGGTGATAGCTGTGAATACGGAAAAATGCAGGCTCTTGTTGCAAGTCATCCAGGCGGGCAGTTTTTCTTCCACTGCCGAACGATTGGGATATACCCCGTCTGGTGTCATGCGGGCCATTGCTTCGTTGGAAAAGGAAATCGGGTTTCCCCTGTTGGGGCGGACAGCGCAAGGTATTTATCTGACCCGTGAAGGCCAGGCCGTCCTCCCGTATCTGCGCCGTCTCGTACGGGATGAAGATGCTCTATTGCAGTACAGTGCGCAGATACGGGGACTGACAGCCGGGGATATTTACATTGGATCTTATTTCAGCGTGGCTGCTAACTGGCTGCCGCAAATCATACAGGCGTTCCAGCAGGCTTACCCGGCAGTCCACGTCCATATTGAGGAATGCGCCAATAAAGTGATGTATGACGGATTGGAAGAAGGGCGCTTTGACTGCTGCATTACGACTTGGCGCCCTTTTTCCGGGGATTGGATTCCCTTGTGTGAAGATGAAATGGTCATGTGGCTTCCAGAAAATCATCCCTTGGCACAAGCCAAGGTCTATCCGCTGAAGCGGTTGTGTCACGAATCGTTCATCGAACCATTGCCACAGCAGGACACAGATGTCGCCCGAATTCTCAAGGAAGAACATATTTCCTATGAAACGCGATATACGGCTATCGATAACTATACGACGTATCGCATGGTCGAAGCCGGGCTGGGTGTCAGCATGAACAACCGTCTCATGACGGCACAATGGCGGGGCCGCGTGGCTATCCTTCCCATGGAACCGGCCCATACGATTACCATAGGCATTGCCATTCCCAGCCGGGACAGCGCGGCTCCGGCAGTCAAGAAATTCGTCCATTACGTGCAAAAGGGAATCAGCCAGATACTTGCATCAATCGGGCAGTCAAAACCATAGATTGCATAACATGGGCAAATACATTAAGGAAAGTGGGATAAGGAGAAAATAAAGGCGGCAGTATTGACACACTATGCTAGAAATGGGATAGATCTGAAGAACTTTCGATATAATCATTGACATTACATCTGTGGCGTGCTATACTTCAATCCAGATGTAATTATTTATATTACATATCAAACATCCGTTGCAGATTTTAGGGTGAATCCGGTCATCGAATCTAGGGAGGCATTGAACATGGAAGCAAAAGATTATCTTGACTATGTCGCAAATGAAATCCATCGGACGATTGTGGCCACCGTTGATGACGAAGGTCTCCCGGTGACGGCAGCAATCGATATGATGGACAGTG
>NZ_ONTA01000188.1:0-15064 GCF_900320625.1 Megasphaera sp. DJF_B143 | reverse complement strand
CGCCCCGTCGATGTAAGCCAATTCGATTATATCTATGCGGGCGTACAGAAAAATGTCGGCCCGGCAGGCGTGGTCGTCGGCATCATAAAAGATGACATGCTGCAGAAAGCACGGGAAGAACTGCCGGCCATGCTTTCGTATCGCACGTTTGTAGAACACGACTCGACGTATAATACGCCGCCTGTATTTTGTATTTATTTTGTCAACCGTGTGTTGCACTGGATTGAAAATCAGGGTGGACTGCAGGCCATACAGAAACGCAATGAAAAAAAAGCGGCCATTGTCTATGATGCAATCGATCGTAGCCAGGGCTTTTATACAGGGCATGCAACGAAAGATTCGCGCAGTCTTATGAATGTTACGTTCAATCTAGGCAATGCAGATCTGGAAAAAGAATTCGTTGCTGCCGGGGCCAGGCAGAATCTCATAGGTATCAAGGGTCACCGGTCGTTGGGGGGCTGCCGGGCTTCGATTTACAATGCCGTCACGGAAGAAGCCTGCCAGGCACTGGCTGATTTCATGGATGAATTCAGAAAACAACATTAACTATATTGGGGTTATGGTATCAGACCAAGGAGGGTATATACAATGAAAATTCTCGTAAGCGATGACGTATCGGAAAAAGGGGTAGAACTGCTCCGTCAGCATGGGTATGAAGTGGATGTCAAAACGAATCTCGATGAACAGGGACTGATCGACTGCATCGGTGAATACGATGGCATGGTGACACGGTCTATGACGCACGTTACGGCAAAGGTCATTGCCGCCGGCAAGAAACTGAAAGTCATCGGCCGGGCCGGTGTCGGTGTTGACAGTATTGATATCAAGGCGGCAACTGCCCGGGGCATCATCGTCGTCAATGCGCCGACGGCCAATACGATTGCCGCAACGGAACACACCTGTGCCATGATTATGGCGATTACCCGTCATATTCCGCAGGCACATAATTCGCTTATGGCTGGCGAATGGGACCGGGAACGGTTTACGGGTATCCAGCTTCAGAATAAGACCATCGGCATCATCGGCGTCGGCCGTATCGGCTCGCGTATTGCCAAGCGGATGCAGGCCATGGAAATGCACACCATCGGATATGACCCGTATATTCCGGACGAACGGTTTGAACAGCTCGGCGTGGAACCGGTCGATCTTGATACGCTGCTCAAACGTTCCGATTATATTACGATGCATACTCCGCTGACGAAAGAAACACGGGGCATGATCGGCGCAGAAGAAATCGCCAAGATGAAAGACGGCGTGCGGGTCATCAATGTGTCCCGTGGGGCCGTGCTGGATATCAATGCCCTGGCCGATGCCATCAAGAGCGGTCATGTAGCCGGCGCTGCTATCGATGTATTTCCGACGGAACCGCTTACAGAAGATATCAATCCCTTCAAGGGATTGGACAACGTGGTCATCACGCCGCATCTTGGTGCTTCGACAGTAGAAGCGCAGATCGGTGTTTCTGTAGACGTGGCGGAAGGGGTCATTGCCGCTCTCAATGGAGAACCGGTACCGACGGCAGTCAATATGGCGCCACTGCCTAAAAATGTATATCTCACCATCCAGCCGTATTTCGACCTTATGGAACGCATGGGCATTATCGGCGTCTATCTGTCCGAAGGGCCTATGAAAGAAATCCGGGTGGAATATTCGGGCGAACTGGCCAAGACGGAAACAGGCCTTTTGACGACAGCGGTTCTCAAAGGAGCATTGAACCCGATTCTGCAGGAATCGGTCAATTTTGTCAATGCTCCTGATGTAGCACGGACGCGTCATATTTCGGTCAAAGAAATTAAGACACAGGACAAGGGATATTTTACAGATTCCGTCACCGTTACTATCAAGACGAATAAGGGGGAACATTCACTGGTGGGGACGTTATTCAATCATCAGGAAGCGAAAATCGTGCAGATTGATGAATATCGCCTGGATTTCACGCCCGAAGGATACCTGCTCCTGGCGCCTCACATCGATCAGCCGAATATGATCGGGCAGATTTCTACTATTCTGGGACAGGCTCATATCAATATTACGGGGATGCAGCTGGCCAAGATGACCAAAGAAGGAACGAATATTATGGCTATTGCCGTGCAGGATGATATCCCTAATGATATTATGCTGAAATTGCGCGGCATTGAAGGAATTCTGGACATGAAACTCATTCATGTCGATACCCACTAAGGAGGGCACTCATGATACGCATTATACTTGTACGCCATGGAGAAACGGAATGGAATATAGAAGGGCGCTATCAGGGGCAGGAAGATACCCATCTCAGTCCGCGGGGATTAGAGCAGGGACACATGCTGGCCGAAGGACTGCGCCATATTCCCATCGACCTGTGTATTTCCAGTCCGTTGGAACGGTCTTATCAGACCTGTTCTTTCTGTGCTGAACTTCATCATCTCCCCGTTGCCAAAGATGACCGGCTGCTGGAAATCAATCACGGAGACTGGGAAGGCCGGCTGGCTGATGAAATCGAAGCCCAGTATCCCGAAGCATTCCATCTCTGGCACACACAGCCGGAAAAAGTGACCATGCCGGGTGCTGGCGGCGAAAATCTGGACGATGTACGGCGCCGCGCCCGCAGTGCCTTCGACGACTATGCCCGGAAATACGACGGCAAAACGGTTCTCGTCGCAGCCCATGATGCCGTCAATAAGGCCATCATCTGTGACCTTCTCGGTCTCGATATGAGTCATTTCTGGCAAATCAAACAGGATAATACATGCATCAATGTCCTGGAATACCAGAATGGCGTATGGCGTCTCGTGTTGCTCAATTCCACGAATCATATGGGGTATCTGTACAGCGGTATTGAACAAAAAGGACTTTAACGTGTATAATGAATAGGATGACTATACAGGAAGGAAGAAGATTACCATGTTAGATACGAAATTTATCCGTGAACATGCGGAAGAAGTTAAGGAAAACATCAAGAACCGTCATACGAAAGCGGCCGATGTCGATGCCTTTGTCGTTCTGGACGGACAGCGCCGTGATCTGCTGCAGCGCGTCGAAGCTATGAAGAATGAACGCAATACGGTCACGAAGGAAATCAGCCAGCTGAAACGGAATAAGGAAAATGCTGACGATAAAATCGCCGCTATGAAAAAACTCGGTGATGATATCGATGCTCTCGATAAAGAGGTAAAGAAAGTGGAAGCTGATATGCTTTCCATTCAGCTCATGATACCGAACATGTGCCATCCCTCTGTTCCCGTCGGCAAGGATGACAGTGAAAATCCGGAAGTCCGCAAATGGGGACAGCTGCCGACCTTTGATTTCCAGCCGCTCAATCACTGGGATGTAGGGGAAAACCTGGGCATCCTCGATTCGGAACGAGCTGCCAAAGTTACAGGCGCGCGTTTCTACTATTATATCGGTGCCGGTGCACGGTTGGAACGGGCCGTCTATAATTTCATGCTGGACCAGCATACACAGAAAGACGGCTATACAGAAGTCATCCCGCCGTATATCGTAAATCGTGAATCCATGACGGGTACAGGCCAGTTGCCGAAATTCTATGAAGATATGTACCGCCTGAATGTAGAAGGGGAAGAAATGTACATGATCCCAACGGCCGAAGTTCCCCTGACCAACTATTACCGCGGCGAAATCATTGATGGGGCCAAGCTGCCTGTATATTTCACGGCACTGACGCCGTGTTTCCGTGCCGAAGCTGGTTCTGCTGGTCGTGATACGCGGGGCCTCATCCGCCAGCATCAGTTCCATAAAGTTGAAATGGTTAAGTATACGACACCGGAAACAAGTTATGATGAATTGGAAAAACTGACCAATAACGCAGAAGATATCCTGAAAGCACTGGGTCTGCCCTATCATGTCGTTACGTTGTGTACCGGCGATATCGGTTTCTCCGCCGCCAAGACTTACGACGTGGAAGTGTGGTTCCCGGCCCAGGGCAAATACCGCGAAATTTCTTCCTGCTCTAATACGGAAGATTTCCAGGCACGGCGCGCCAACATCCGCTTCCGCCGTTCGCCAAAAGCAAAACCGGAATACGTCCATACTCTGAATGGTTCCGGCCTGGCCGTAGGCCGTACAGTTGCAGCTATTCTGGAAAACTATCAGCAGGCCGATGGCTCTGTTGTCGTTCCGGAAGTGCTTCGCCCATACATGCATTGTGATGTCATCACTAAGCAGAAATAATTTCAAAAGACGGCCGGTGGCCGGGCTCTGATGCCGTGACCGGAAACTGCCTCATGAAGCAGCCTGTGCTTCATGAGGCAGTTTTTTTCGTCGTGACACTTACTTTCAACGTCACGGGCCGGCAGGAATTTTCCCGATATTTGTCGAATTATTTATTATAATATAAAAACGTGTGCTGTGTATTTGGATACAGTGATTTCTTCGCATAGGAGGGATGAGGGATGGATAGAGTATTGACACTGGAATTAGTACGGGCTACGGAAGAAGCAGCCGTGCGGGCCGGACGTATGATGGGAATTGGCGATGGCGGGGCAGCTCATCACCTAGCAGTGGCGGGGATGCATCAGGAACTGACTGCTGCGCCGGTTAATGGCCACGTCGTCATTGGTGAAGGATATATGGCCGACGGGCAGGTGTTGTTTGACGGAGAAGAAATCGGCAGGGGAACGGTTCCTGTTGACATCGCCGTAGCGTCACTGGACGGACAGCGGCTGGTCGCGCAGGGACAGCCAGGTGCCGTATCCGTACTGGCCATGGCCGGCCGGGGAGATATTCTGCGCGTTCCCGATATGTATATGGAAAAAATCTGTGTCGGCCCGCGTGCCCTGGGCCGTATCGATCTGAATCAGTCCGTACAGGAAAATCTGCGCCATATTGCCGAAGGTCTGGAACGGAGCATTGACGATGTGACCGTAGCTATCCTCGACCGGCAGCGCCATCAGGACCTGATTCGTGAATGCCGGATTGCCGGGGCTCGCATCCGCCTGATTCATGATGGTGATGTGACAGCAGCGGCTGATGCGGCTATTGAAGGCTCGGGTACGCATGTACTGATGGGCATTGGCGGTGCCCGTGAAGGCGTGCTGGCTGCGGCGGCTCTGCGCTGCCTGGGCGGCGATATGCAGGCCCGGCTCATACCGTATACGGAACGGGAGCGGCAGAAGGGAGAAGAGCTGGGAATCCATGATTTCAAGCGGATCCTGACGCTATCGGATCTGGTGCGGGGAGATGACTGTTTCTTTGCCGCTACGGCAGTAACGCCTACGCCGCTTATGCAGGGCGTGCGGTATTTTGGGGGTGGCGCCCGCACGATGTCAGTCGTCATGCGTTACAAGACAGGTACCATCCGCTTCATTGATACGGTACACCGGCTCAACGCTTCTTCCCACTGGAGTGTAAGAAAGTAGTACAGAAATAGAAAAATGACAATCCCCGTGCTATAGGATAGAGCAGTTATATCTGATCAGCTCAGGTGTCAGACTGTCTTAATCAAAGGCAGCCGGCCTGAGCTGATGTGCTGCAGGAGACAGGCATATACGATAAAGACAGGTTTTATAAACAGTCTGCATATCCCCCCTTTCAGATTTATTCCTTTTATGATACAATATTTTGATAGTGAATCAACTAAAAATAGATGGCCCTGCCCGGCTGTCACGTCTATATACTTGCAATCTGTTTAGGAGGCACCAGAATTGGAGAAACTTGTTATTCATGGTGGAAAACCCTTAGAAGGGACTGTTCGCGTCAGCGGAGCTAAAAATGCTGTGCTGCCTATTATTGTCGCATCCATGCTGGGGACGACACAAAGTGTACTTACAGAAATACCGAAACTCGACGATGTTCATACGGTTTGTGAAGTTATTACTTCATTGGGCGTACACATAGACCAGTCCCAGGCGGGTACGCTGGTCATCGATGCCAGTCATCTGACTTCCACATCGGCTCCGTACGACCTCGTGCGGCGCATGCGCGCTTCGTTCCTCGTCATGGGACCACTGCTGGCACGCAAAGGACATGCTAAAATTTCTCTGCCCGGGGGCTGTTCCATCGGCGCCCGGCCGATTGACCTGCATCTGAAGGCCTTTGAAGCCATGGGGGCAGTCATTAACCTGGAAAATGGGGATATCGAAGCCAGTGTGGAAAATGGCCTGAAGGGGGCCCAGATATATCTGGATTTCCCCAGTGTCGGTGCGACAGAAAACGTCTTAATGGCGGCATCCCTGGCCGAAGGCCGTACGGTACTGGAAAATGCGGCTGAAGAACCGGAAATCGTCGATCTGGCTACCTATCTGAACAGTATGGGAGCCAATATCCGCGGCGCCGGCACCAATGTCATCCGTATCGAAGGGGTAAAAGAATTGCACGGGGCAAATCATTCGGTTATTCCCGACCGCATTGAAGCGGGCACGTTTATGGTAGGGGCCGCTATGACCGGCGGCAATGTATATGTGGAAAATGCGCTGTCGGAACATCTTAAGCCTCTCGTAGCAAAGCTGAAAGAAGTAGGGGCCACGGTCGAAGAAGATATAGACGGCATCCGCGTCATTGGCCATAAACCGTTGCGGCCGGCCGATATCAAGACACTGCCGTATCCGGGATTTCCTACGGATATGCAGGCCCAGTTCATGGCACTTACGACTATTTGCCAGGGAACAAGTGTCATTACGGAAACGGTATTTGAAAACCGCTTTATGCATGTCGATGAATTCAAGCGCATGGGAGCCAAAATCCGCATAGAAGGCCGCAGTGCCATCGTCGAAGGCGTCCCGCATCTCAAAGGGGCTGATGTCAATGCGACGGATCTGCGCGCCGGTGCAGCACTGGTATTGGCTGGCCTGGTAGCAGAAGGGGAAACAAAAGTCGGATATTTATATCATATAGACCGGGGGTATGATAACCTGGTCCAGAAGTTACAAAGGTTAGGTGCAGACATTGTTCGGGTCAATATTGACTAAAAAAAAGAAGCGAAAAAAAGGAACGCCGGCTAAAGCGGGTCATTCATCCCATTCTTTTTTCCTGGCAAACTGGTTTGGCAGTGATATTGCCATTGATCTGGGTACGACCAATATCATTGTATACGTCAGGAAAAAAGGTATTGTCGTCAATGAACCGGCTGTCATCGCCCTTGATACGAACAGTCATCGTGTCGTAGCTATTGGCAAAGAAGCGCAGGCCATGCTGGGGCGGACACCAAAGCATATTCAGGCGTATCACCCCCTCAGCCGGGGCGTCATTGCTGATTACGATGCGACCGAATACATGCTGCGGTATTTTATCCGCAGAGCTATTGGCAAATCCTTGTTTTTTAAACCGCGGATCATTATCTGTGTTCCTTCAGGAGCGACTAATGTAGAAAAAAGAGCCGTTATCGAAGCGGCTATGCAGGCCGGTGCTCGTAAAACCGTCGTCATGGAAGAACCGCTGGCCGCTGCTATCGGGGCCGGACTGGATGTAGCCAGTTCCAATGGATCCATGGTGGTCGATATGGGCGGCGGCACGACCGACGTGGCTGTACTCAGTCTGAGCGGAATCGTTATCAGCGAATCTCTGCGTATTGGCAGCAATACTTTTGATGAAGCCATTATCCGCTATCTTGAAAAAATCAAGCATATTACCATCGGCCAGCATACAGCAGAAGAGCTGAAAATCCTCATCGGTACAGCTCTGCCGGACGGGCGGCAGCTGACTGCCGATGTGCGGGGACGCAGTACGGAAACGGGGCTCCCGGCCATGGTCGATATCGATTCCCAGGAAATACGAAAAGCACTGTCAGAACCGATTGAATCCATATTGCGTGCTATTGTCACCATCCTGGAAAAAACGCCTCCCGAACTGGCCGCCGATATTGCCGACCATGGCATCGTCCTCACCGGAGGCGGTCTCCTGCTGGATGGCATGGACCGGCTGATTTCCCAGACTACGGGCATGGCAGCGTTTCTCTGTGATGATCCGTTATTGTGCGTAGCAAACGGGGCTGGAAAATCGCTGAATGAAATGAGCCGCCTGAAAGATAGCTTTGATGATTTATAAAGGAGTGAGTGTCATGTTACTGAAGAAAAAAGTACTGCTTCCTCTGTGCATTATGAGTACACTAATGGCAGCACCTGTACTGGCTGCAGATATTCCTTATACGGCCGTTATCGGAGGTACCGTGGCCAGTGTCGTTTCTGTGGGAACTGATGTCCGTGAAGGCGATGTCCTCCTGACCGTTGATTCCCTGGCTGGTCCCATGGCGGCTGCCCGGGCAGATAGCAGCGGCACCGTCAAGGAAGTAAAAGTCAAAACGGGCGGGACAGTAGCCCCGGGTACGGTCGTCGTTGTAGTAGAAGAAAAATAAGAAGGAGATTATGAAACGATTACGTAAATTACGGCACCTGGCGGGAAAAGCCTGTTTGGCGGTTCTCTGTTGTGCCGTTTCCTTTTCTGTATATGCAGAACAATTTATGCCTGTCAGTGATGTCCGGCCGGGGATGACGGGATATGCCAAGACCGTAGCCAGAGGTACGCAAATCGAAACATTTCCTGTGGAAATCCTGGGTGTCATGAAAAACAGCGGCCCTTCCGGTGACCTGATCCTGGCTCGCTTTTCCGGTCCGCTCATCGAACAGACCGGCGGTATCGCCCAGGGAATGAGCGGCAGCCCCGTGTACGTCGATGGCAGACTGCTGGGGGCAGTTGCATATGGCTGGTCTTTTACCAATTCCAAAGTGGGTATGATCACCCCGATAGAAGATATGGTCAAGCTCTGGAATGTGCCCGTGCGGGAAGAAATCCGGCCATTTAACGCCCGGGAATCGTCATTGATTCCCGTCAATACACCACTTATGGCCAGCGGATTCGATACGGCATCGATGGACTGGATGAAGAATAAACTGCCCCAGTACCAGTTTATGCCCGTCGATACGGCTACGGCGGCAGAAGACAGCCAGGCGATGCCCCTGGAAGCGGGAAGTTCCGTGGCGGCTGCGTTCGTCAATGGCGATATGAAACTCGGTGCTATCGGGACGGTTACCTATGTCGATAAAGATCATATCGTCGCCTTTGGTCATCCCTTCCTGAAAAAGGGCAGTATTAATTATTTCATGCATAATGCCTATATTTTTACGATTGTCAATAATATGGCCAGTTCGTTCAAGCTTGGATCGGTAGGAGCGGAAATCGGACGGATTGACCAGGACCGCGGTGCCGGCATCGCCGGGAATTACCGACTGGCACCGGGAATCCCCGTCGTCATTCACGTACGTGACCTTGACACGGCGGCAGCCAACTTGAAACGGGTCAAAATCGTAGAAGATAATGAACTGACACCGGTCCTGGCCGCGACGACCGTGTATAATACGGCCAATAAGACCATAGATCGTATGGGCGGCGGTACGGTGACCCTGAATTATACAATCCGGTCATCCAATGGCCGGGACAAGGATATTACCCGGCACAATATGTACTATTCGGAAGATAATATCAATGAAAAGAGTATTGATGAATTATATAATGTCCTCGACATTTTAAAGCATAACGAATTCATCGATTATCCCGTTCTGGATATTACGGTCAATGCCGATTACTCCCAGGCGCGCAAGCAGGCACGAATCATTGATGCCACGGCAGCACCGGTAGTGGCCAGTCCGGGTGATACGATTTATTTCAAAATTACTCTTCATCCCTACCGGGGGGCTGATGAAGTCAAAACCATGACTTTTACCGTTCCCAAGGACCAGCCGTATGGCGATATGGTGCTGGAAGTACGTGGCGGTGGCGTTATTCCCCTGCCCTATCTGATTGAAAAACAGCGCTATAATCTGACCGATGAAATTATTGAACGGCTGCGTCATTATAAAGATTTTGCTGATCTGAAAAAGGCTATAGAAAAGGAAGATGCCAATAATGATCTGGTCATTGAAATCCTTGACCAGAACGTCAGCATGATCGATGATGACAGCAAGAAGACGGCCAAAGTCAAACTGCAGGCCAAAGAACCCCGGGAAAATCCGAAAGATGTGCTTCAGCCCAAGAAAAAAGGACTACATGAAGACAACGACGAGGACAAAAAATCGTCGCTGCCAACACCGTATATCGTAAAAGGCGACGGCCAGATTACCATCAAAATCGTCAGTCCGGAAAAACGGGATAAATTCCTGGCCGGTCATCACACATTGCGTTCTGGCAAGGCTGTCATGAGTGCCGAAACGGAAGATGCTGCCCAGACAGCGGAGCACAGTGATAAGACGGTAGAACAGGATAAGGGGAATAATCAGGATAAAGATAAGTCATCAGGAGAAGATAAGAAAAGCATTTTCCTTTCCCGATGAACAGAAAAGCAGCTGTACTGTGTATAAGACATGCAGCTGCTTTTCTTGTTCATTCAGCGTAATAAAAATGATATTTGAACACGTTCAACCTTGATATTTGATGCATAACATGGTATTATCATACTTGTAGAAAACTGAAAAGGAAATCTGAGTTTTCTCACAGTTTTCTAACAATTGGCAGCCCGCGTGTAGCAGGCTCCCCACATTAATGGTATAGTAACAATACGTACGCTGACTGAAAAAGAGGAGGTGCGCCTGTGCAGGGAATATTAGAACGGATAGGATCGTTTACACTGCATATTTTTGAAAAAGTAGGCGTGCTGTCCCTCTTATTCCTGGAAACGCTGCGTCAGCTGCCTAAAATACAACGGAAGCTTACGATTGCCCAGATGGCTCATCTCGGTGTCAATTCCCTGCCAATTGTCAGCCTGACTTTGCTGTTTGCCGGCATGGTCATGACGTTGCAGATTGTCGATATCCTGTTGCGCTATGGTGCCCAGTCTACATTGGGAGGCATTATGTCTGTCGCTATGGGCCGCGAACTGGGGCCGATTCTGACCGGCGTTGTCGTAGCCGGCCGTGTAGGGGCAGCCATGACAGCCGAACTGGGAACTATGAAAGTTACGGAGCAGATTGATGCCCTGCGGTGCATGGCCGTCAATCCCGTTGCTTATCTGGTCGTACCCCGCTTTGCCGCCTGTATCACTATGGTACCGCTGCTGGCCTTTTATGGGTATATCATCGGCACGGCCGGTGGATATGCTGTCGCGATTCTCAGCGCCGGCCTGACACATTTTACGTACATGAACTCCATTGAAATGTTTACGGAAGTATCCGACGTTGTTTACGGCCTTATTAAAGCCATGTTCTTTGGAGGTATCATCGCCCTTGTGGCCTGTCATGAAGGCATGACGGCCAAAAGCGGGGCAGAAGGAGTCGGACAGGCGACAACGCGTTCGGTCGTTACATCGATTATTTTTATTTTTATCTGCAATTATCTGCTGTCTATTATTTTGTATTAGGAGTCTGGCATATGATCCGTTTACAGGATATTACCGTGGCGTATGGATCACGGGTCATTCTGAATCACATCAATCTGGATATCCGCGATGGAGAAACACTGGGGATACTGGGTGCCAGTGGTTCAGGCAAGAGTACCATACTTCGTCTGATTATCGGTCTTCAGAAACCGTCAGGCGGTCATATTTTTATAGACGGTCAGGATATTACAGGCTTTACGGAAGATGAGATGGATCAGGTACGGCTCCACATGGGCATGGTTTTTCAGTATTCAGCCTTATTTGATTCCATGAGTGTCGGTGAGAATGTGGCATTTGGCCTCCGGCAGCATCGTAAACTCCCGGAAGAAGAAATCCGGAAAATTGTCCGGGAAAAATTACATCTCGTCGGGCTGGATCACGTAGAAGATATGATGCCGAACGATTTGTCGGGCGGCATGAAAAAAAGAGTTAGTCTGGCACGGGCCATTGCACTGGAGCCCCGGGTCATATTGTATGATGAACCGACGGCAGGTCTGGATCCTCTGCGCAGTATGGATATCAACAGGCTGATTGTGACGACACAAAGCCAGCTTCATACGACATCTGTCATCGTTACCCATGATATGGAATCGGCTTTCTTCGTTGCAGACCGGCTGGCTTATCTGGAAAACGGCGTTTTCCGGCTTATTGCAGATAAGGATACCTTCCGGGATTCGCCGGATGAACACATTCAACGATTTATCCACGGCGGTCTGATGCGTCAGGATGGGAGGTATGCGCCATGAAATGGAGTGCAGAAGCAAAAGTTGGCCTGGTAACCATTATTGGCGTGCTGATATTTACTTATGTGGTCATTAATCTGGCTCATGCAGAAATATTTGGCAAACCAGGCTATGTCATTCATGCCATGTTCCGCGATGCCAATGGCTTGCAGAAGGGAAATTCAGTCCGCTATGTCGGTGTTCATGTCGGTAAAGTTACCGATGTGACTCCTTCTAAAAACGGCGTAGACGTTGCCATGAAGATCGATAAGGGTACGGAAATTCCTAAAGGATCGAAACTGGCAATAACGACGGACGGCCTGCTGGGGGAAAAGATTATTTCCATTACGCCGGGCAAGGATTCGACACAGCTCATCGCTGACGGGGAATATCTGAACGGCAATGACGGCAAGACCATGGATGATATGATGGAGAGTACAGGTAAGCTGGTGGCCAGTGCCAATGATATGATTAATAACATTAATAGCGTCATCGGACACCCGGACACGCAAAAAGCGATGCGCGGGACATTTCAGAATATAGAAGGCATAACCGGACGGGTCAATGGCCTGATGGATGCCAATGCCGGCAATATCCAGGAAATGACGGCCCATATGGCGTCGGTAACGGCGTCTCTCGATGCCGCTGCGGCACAGCTGGCTGCTATGAACAGCGATGGAGCTATTTCGGCTAACGTCCGCGATACGGCGGCTAATATGAAACGTATTACGGATAGTTTTGAGCAGACAGCGCTGGCCGTACAGAAAATTACGACTGATGAGCAGAGCCAGAAAGATTTGCAGAAAACGCTTCATAATACTGCGGAAATATCGGGGAAACTAAATAAGGTTCTCGGTGGGGGAAGCGGATTCAAGACAGAAGGCGATGCCAGTGTCTTATATAATGAGAGTAAAAGTGAAACGGGTGCCGCTGTAAATTTTAAGGTGTACCGGAACCATACATTCGGGCTTCTCGGGGCTGAGAATATAGGTAACGGTACGAAACTGGATTTGCAGTATGGGTTCAGACATCCCCGATTTGATGTCCGGGCCGGCCTCATCCGCGGCGAGCTCGGAATGGGGCTGGATTTTTTTCAGGATAAACCGTTCCAACTCAGCCTGGAGGGGTATGATCCCGATGACTGGCGGTATCGTTTGAAAGCGAAATACCGCCTGACAGACAACATGTTTCTTTTTGGCCAGTTCACGCGGCCCATGAACCGCAGTGACGGTGGCAATTATTATGGTATTGACTATGTCTTTTAAAAGACATTCTGCAATAGATAGCAATTCGATCAATGGGGGTACCCGTAATGGACAAAAACTTGTATAAAAAAATTGTTGTTGCCCTGATGATTTCAACCTTGGGGACGGTGTCTGCATGGGCAGCAGAAGAAGCCGTTGTTCCCGTCGATCTGGGGCAGGCAGCTGTTACTGATTCTGCCCGGAATACGGCTGGCCAGAAGGTTTCCCGGACTGGCAAAAAGGCAGAACGTACGGTAAAGAACCAGGCTGCTGTGACACCGGCAGGAGCTATCGGTGCGTCTGATGTGACACCGCAGCTGCGGGAAGAGCTGGCACAAAAAATCCGTTCCGATATGGAAGCCAGTGCTAAAAGAGCTGCTGCCAGAGGAGAAGCGGATCCAGTCATT
Source organism: Megasphaera sp. DJF_B143 (assembly GCF_900320625.1). Taxonomy (NCBI): domain Bacteria; kingdom Bacillati; phylum Bacillota; class Negativicutes; order Veillonellales; family Veillonellaceae; genus Megasphaera; species Megasphaera sp. DJF_B143. The sequence continues at coordinate 1,392 of NZ_ONTA01000188.1, read as the reverse complement.
GTCGTCGGCCGGGTCGCTTCCGACCAGGCTGTCGATCTGACACTGCCCAAAACGGTGCAGATGGCTCTCGATTACAACCGGGATATCAAGGTGGCCCATTATGCCCTGAACAGTTCTGACTTTGATATCGCCATAGCCAAGGCCGGCAAGATGCCCCAGGTGGGCTATACCTGGAGTGGGGCCAGAGCTATGTCACAAAATATGGGACGAGATGTCATCGGTAATAGTTTTAAAAACAGTTTTAGTGTCAGCATCCCATTGTATACGGGCGGACTGGTAGAAAACGAAATTGCCAATGCCAAGTTGGGAAAGACTAATGCCCAGGAAGAGATGCTCCGCGTCCAGCAGGCGACGAAGTATTCTGCCGTAGAAGGGTATTATGCCCTTCTGGCTTACCAGGAACTGCGTGATGTATACCATGAAGCCGTCGATAATCTGCAGGGACATTTAGATAATGTAACAGCCCAGTACAATGTAGGTACCAAGGCGAAAGTAGATGTCTTGTCTTCTAATGTATCACTGGCCAACTCCAAGACGACGGCCGTAACGGCAGATAATAATGTCGCTATTGCTGAATCAAACCTGAATAACATCCTCGGCCTGCCGTTGCAGACCAAACTGAATCTGGCCGATCATCAGCTGCCTTTTGATACGTATGATATTTCCCTTCAGGAAGCCATTGACTATGCTATGAAATATCGTCCGGAAGTCCTCCAGGCAGCCGTTGCCGTACAGGAAGCAGAAAACAGTATCGGTATTGCCCAGGCTGGCAACAGGCCGACCGTATCTGTCGGTGCCGGCCGTGGCTGGTCGGATGATGATTTCCCCGGCATTGATGATCATAACTGGAGTGTAAGTGGCGGCGTTTCCTGGAGCTTATGGGATGGCGGCGCGACTAATGCCAAAATCAAGAAAGCAAGGGAAACACTCCTTTCCGCCCGGGAAACAGAACAGAAGGCACGGGAATCGGTCCAGCTGGAAGTCAAGCAGGCATACCTCAATATCCGCAGTGCGGCACAGCGCGTAGAAGAAACGACGGCTGTCGTCGATCAGGCGAAGGAAAATTACCGTATCCAGAACATCCGCTATCAGGCTGGTGTTGGCATCAACCTGGATGTCCTCGATGCCCAGCTGAGCCTCAACGAAGCCCAGGTCAACCATATCCAGGCATTGTACGATTATAATGTCGGTATTGCCAAACTGGAACAGGCAATGGGCGTCGATGTCCGCTCCGGTGTCATCCATCCGTCTCTGACAGGGAAATGATGGGAATCTCCTTTTGTTACAATTTAAAGTAAGTTTAAAAAAAGGAAACTGAATCTTTCTATCTGTTTCTTGATTTTAATGAATAGCTTATGTACAATGAAGAGAGAATTGTAATCCTATGATTCT